>CAMJHX010000149.1 GCA_946405655.1 uncultured Clostridia bacterium | reverse complement strand
GACGATCCCGAAAAGCCTGAGAATTTTGTCGAGGTGTCCTACAGCGCCGAGAACGCACAGACCGTCGCCGATACGATCGAGAAGGAGCTCTCCGAGAGCTACGAGGTCTATCGAGATACCACCGTGCTCAGCAGCGGCTGTGAGTGCATCCGAATGGACGCTTCTGCGGTCGCAGGCGGTGCCAATACGGCGGACGTGATTCAGGCAGTCTATGTCATCCCCGCGGCCGATGGCTGCCGTGTCGCCAGAATCCAGTATATCCCCGAGGGCTCCGACGGCTTCGGCATCCGGCTGGCCTATCTGGTGAACACGATCACGGTGATGGATGCGCGCAGCGCGTGACCGCAGAGCGGACAGAAGGGAGATTTGAGCCTATGCAAAGCATCAAGGATCAGAGCTTTTTCCGGGAGGGGAGGAAGGATCTGCTTTTCTCCACGCCGGACAATCCCTATGAATCCATCTATATCTACGCGGAGATCAAGCGCGGGTGTCTGGTCATTACCGACAGTGAGTGTGATCACGCGCCGGACGGCGGCTGGTCTCATCAGGTAATCACCTTTGACGCGGGGAATACCGAGAAAGCCTTCTCTCTACTGTGTGAACGGAACGAGGATCCGTTTCAGGCGCTTGCCGACACCTTCAGCTATGAAGAGCGGACACGTCCGTTTCTGGCAGACTGCCGTCAGCGCGGCGTCGAATATACCGTGCAGCTGTTTATCTGACAACATAAAATGCACCGGCCAAGTCATTTGCTTGACCGGTGCTTCTTTTCTTTAGTCGGGATGTTTAACTGCAGAGAACCGTGATGATGATTGGGGATAGATCGGCGTCCCGGATCTTGTCGAGATCGGCATCCATCACCGGCTGACCTCTGGATACGGCGTCGCCCTCCGCGATCAAGGGCGTGAGACCGTCTCCGCCCAGCAGGAAGGTATCGATGCCCACATGGAGGAGAATCTCCATCCCGTCCGCGGTCCGGAAGGTCAGCGCGTGGCAGGTGTCGGCGATCTCAATGACCTCGCCGTCGCAGGGGGAGAGGATGCGCCCGTTTTCCGGCAGGATGCCGATGCAGCTGCCGATGACGCCGGAGGAGAACATGATGTCGGGGATCTGCTTCATCGGAACGGTCTCGCCGCCCACGGGAGCCGTCAGCGGGAGGCTGGCGGGGTCGTGCTTCGCGGTGACCACGAGCGGCTCACCGGCCTCGATTTTCCGGGATTTCTTTTTGCTCAGCCGTGAGAAAGAGGCGGAACGCCATGCGGCGGTCTGCTCGTCGGTATGCGCGGTCTCAAAGCTGAGCGCTTCCTCGCGGTAGAGAATCTTCGTAATCAGATAGCCGCCGATATAGCTGATGACGAGCGCCGTCAGATACAGCAGCACGCTCCGACCCGAGCCGCCGGGGCCCGCCGTCATGACGAACGCGCCCAGCAGACCGGAGGGGCCCCACGTTGTGGCTGCCACCTGCGTGACCATGATGAACGCGCCGCCGAAGCCCGCGCCGAGTCCGGCCGTCAGAAAGGGCTTGCCGAGCGGCAGCGTCACGCCGTAGATCAGCGGCTCGCCCACGCCCAGAAGACCCGCCGGAAGCGCGCCGGAGATCACCGAGCAGAGATTGTCGTTTCCGACCTTTTTGGCCTTCTGCCAGAGCGCGATCGCCGCGCCGACCTGCCCCGCGCCTGCCATGGCGAGCGCCGGATAGAGCGTCACAAATCCGAGCTCCTGCAGCTGTACGCTGTAGAGCGCCACGAGACCGTGGTGCATACCCGCCGCAACGAGCGGAAGAAACGCTGCCGCGGCGCAGTAGCCGGAAATCGCCCGGACGAAGACATTGTCGGACAGGCACGCTCTGCCGAAGAGCCACACGATGCCGCCGGACGCATAGCCGAACAGCGGCATGATGAACACAATGTAGGGGATCACGCAGAGGAACATGGTCAGCAGCGGCGTGAACACGACATCAACGGACTTGGGGATGACAGTGCGGATCGCTTTCTCCACATAGGCGATCAGGAGCGCGCCCGCGATCACCGCCAGCACGCCGCCCTTGCCGCTGCAGAGCACGGAGTCCAGCGGAACGGCGCTGTTATAAAGCCCCATGATGGAGGCAATCTGATTGATCCCGTCCAGAGACGTGATCATGCCCAGCATGCCGCCCAGAATGGGCGTGCCTCCGAACCGCTCCGCCGCGCGATAGCCTGCCCACGCGGTCAGAAAGGTCATCATGGAGGTGTTGATCAGCGTCAGAATGTGATAGACAAAGGCCCAAACGTTGTTTTCGGCATAGCTCGGAACCGTCTGCGCGATCAGAGACGCAAATCCGCCGCAGAGTCCGGCGGCGATGATGCCGGGAAGCAGCGGGATGAAAATGTCTCCGATCACGCGCAGCGCGCCTCGGATCCTGTGTTGTTTCATGGCTTCGTCTCCTGTGTGTCTGCGACCGGCCCCGTGTAGCGGAAGCACAGCATCGTGATATCGTCAAATTGCTCGGCGCCGTCCACAAAGCGGTTGATGTCCTGCGTGACATTGGCGAGCGTCTGCTCCGGCAGCGCGTCCGGATTCTCGTTCAGCGCGTCCAGCATGCGGTCCGTTCCGTAGAGCTCGTTGTTTCGATTCGTCGCCTCCGCGACGCCGTCCGTGTATACGAAAAAGCTGTCGCCCGCGTTCAGCTGAAATTCGTGCTGACGGAACGGGAGATCCTTCATCGCGCCGATCGGCATGGAGTGTTTGTAAATTTGCAGCGCATAGCTTTCGCCGGCTCTGCGCAGCACTGGGTGCTCATGCCCGGCGTTTGCCGCCACGCCCTTGCCGGTCGAGATTTCCAGCACCGCGAGCCACACCGTCACGAAGAAATCCGCGTCATTGCCCTCGCAGAGCTGGTTGTTCACGCTGAAGAGCGTCTCCGCGGGGCTTTTTCCGTTCTGCAGACCGGATTTGATCAGCACGCGGGTGACCATCATCAGCAGCGCCGCAGGCACGCCCTTGCCGGAGACGTCCGCCATGACAAATCCCATGTGGTCGTGGTCGATCATGAAAAAGTCATAGAAATCGCCGCCCACCTCCTTCGCCGGCGTCATGCTCGCGAAGAGGCTGAACTCCTTCCGGTCCGGGAAGGGCGGGAAGAGGCTGGGCAGCTGGCTGCCCTGAATCCGGCTCGCCATATCGAGCTCCGCGCCGATGCGCTCCTTCTCCGCGGTCACGCGCCGGATCTGGTCAATGTACAGCGTCATTCTCGCGCTCTGCTTTGCGAAGGACTCCGCCAATACCTCGATCTCGTCTCCGGTTTTGTAGACGTCCTCCATCCGAAACTGCCGATTCCGAACGCCCAGCGAAGCCACGCGCCGGGTGATGGTGTTCAGCGGGTCGGTAATGCGGCTCGCGATGGAGTAGGCGGAGGCCATCCCTGCCGCCACGATCAGCACGATCAGCAGAATGAGAATGTTGCGGGCGTGGAACATCTCGCGGTGAAAGGTGTCCAGCGCTTCGCTCCGGATCGCCTCAAATTGATCCTCCTGCCCGTTTTCAACGTAGATCTGCTTCTGCGTCTCATAGGTGTCGCGGACGAGCTGCTCCACGCGGCTGGTCTGATAAAAAAAGACCGCTGTATACGCCGCGATGATCAGCACGATCGTGATCAGCAGCATGCTGAAGATCCGAAGCCGAATGCCGCCGCTCAATAGGTTTCTGAGTTTTTCCATGCGCGTCTCCCTGTGAAAAATCCGTGATTTCGGTTTTTCCCATTTTACTGAAAAACGAGGCGGAAAACAAGTGCTTTCTAAAAAATAAGAGCACTGCCGAGGCAGTGCTCTTTGTGTGTGAAATCCGATCAGAACATGAATCCGACGGCGATGCTGGCGGCGACGACGGAGATCTTGAAGAACACCCAGTAGTCGCTCTCCAGATAGCGCAGGATGGCGGACTGCTTCTTCTCCGCCTGCGCAGCAGCGGCCTTCGGCGCCGCGAAATCGGGGTTCTCGCAGTATGCGGCAAGCTCGCCGTTGGCGCGGATGGCCTTGATATACTGCTTGAGACATACCGACGCGATCGGAAGACCGATCAGCATCTGGAGCACCAGAACGATCATGACGAACACGGCGACGTCCGGCGCGTTCATGGCGGTGGCCATCTGCTGCGAGATCGTGGTGGCGAGCAGCGCGCCGCCGAGCGGACCGATCGCGCCGATCGCACGGGC
>CAMJHX010000148.1 GCA_946405655.1 uncultured Clostridia bacterium | reverse complement strand
GCCATGTGGCGGCAGTCGAAGCCCTCCTGCTGCAGAATGCGGCAGGCGATATAGCTGCGCAGCGCGCTCTGACAGATGAGGTACAGAGGCTTGTCCTTCGGAAGCTCGTTCATACGATTACGGAGATCATCGACGGGGATGTTGACGGCGCCCTCGGCGTGACCGCGGTTGTATTCGCCGGGTGTGCGCACATCGACAAGGACGAGACTGCCGTCGCGCGGCAGGGCGTCCAGTTCGTGCCAGTGGAACTGCTTCACGCGGCCCTCGATGAGATTCTCCGCCATGAAGCCCGCCATGTTGACCGGGTCCTTCGCGGAGGAATAGGGCGGCGCATAGGCGAGATCGAGGTCTTTCAGATCCACGACGGAGACGCCCGCGCGCAGGGCGGTCGCCAGCACGTCGAGACGCTTGTCCACGCCGGAGCCGCCGACGATCTGCGCGCCGAGGAGACGGTTCGAGCCCTTCTCGAAGAGCACCTTCATCGTCATCATCTCGCCGCCGGGATAATAGCCCGCATGGCTCATGGGCGAGAGATAGATTTTGTCATAATCGATGCCCGCGGCCTGCGCTGTCTTTTCATTGAGACCGGTGTTTGCGGCCGTGAGATCGAAGAGCTTGATGACAGAGGAGCCCTGCGAGCCCTTATAATGACTGTCGAGGCCGCAGATGTTGTCCGCCGCGATGCGGCCCTGCTTGTTCGCGGGACCCGCGAGCGCGATGAGCGCGGGCTCGCCTGTGACGAAATGGCGCACCTGCACCGCGTCGCCAACGGCATAGACGTCCTTGGCAGAGGTCTCCATTCGATCATTGACGAGAATGCTGCCCTTGACGCCGAGCTCAAGTCCAGCGGCCTTGGCAAGGCTCGTTTCCGGCTGGACGCCAATGGCGAGAACGACGATGTCCGCCGCGAAGGGTTCCTCGTCCTTCAGGAGGACGCGGATCTCGTTTTCATCCGTCTCAAAGCCCATAACGCTGCGGCCGAGCATGAGATTGACGCCATGCGCGCGCAGCTCGCTGTGGACGAATGACGCCATGTCCGCGTCGAGCGGGCTCAGCACCTGCTTCGGGCGCTGGAGGATCGTGACCTCCAGACCGGCGTGGCGGAGGTTCTCCGCCGTCTCAAGCCCGATGAAGCCGCCGCCGATGACGGCAGCGCGCTTGGGCTGGTATTTTACCACACGCTCGCGCAGGGTGAAGGTATCCTCCACGGTGCGAAGCTTAAAGATACGCTCGGAATCGATCCCCGGAAGATCCGGCACGGTCGGGCGCGCGCCGGGCGCGAGGAGCAGGCTGTCATAGGATTCGGTGAAGGTCTCCCCTGTCTCAAGGTTTTTGACCTCGACGGTCTTTTCCTCGGGATGGATCGCCGTGACCTCATGGCGCACCTTCATGACAACGCGAAAGCGCGCATAGAAGCTCTCAGGATCCTGCAGCGTGAGTTCTTCGGGATCAGTGATCACGCCGCCGACATAGTACGGCAGACCACAGTTGGCGTAGGAGATATAGCCGGAGCGCTCGAAGACGACGATCTCCGCCTGCTCATCGAGACGGCGGATGCGGGCAGCCGCCGTTGCGCCGCCGGCAACGCCGCCGACGATGACGACCTTGCGGCTCATCGCTCCACCTCCCCGTGATAGCTGCTGATGCCGCCGATGTTCGTGACGGCGGTATAGCCCATTCTGGTGAGCGCCATGACAGCCTGTCCGCTGCGGCCGCCGGAGAGACAATAGACAAAGAGCGGCGCGTCATAATCAGTCAGAACATCCTCGGCATTGCGGATCCGGGAGAGCGGGAGATTCACGCTGCCGGGCACATGGCCCTGCGCATACTCGTCCGGCTCGCGCACGTCGACCAGCACGGCGCCCGCCGTGTCGCGATACATCTGCACACCTTCATCCATGCTCGGGCGATTGAAAAGTCCCATCTTGAAATCCTCCTGTAAAAAATATTATCTGAGGTTATTCTACACAAGTCAAGGGGTTTTATCCGTGATGAAATCACGCTCGGCAAAATATGCTTCAAGCTGCGCTTTTTTTGCCGTGCAGGAGCCCTGAATCATCGTGCTTCTGCCGCCGCCCTTGCCGGAAATCGCGGCATTGATGGCCTTGGCCTCGGCGCGGAGATCGACGGTTTTGCTGCCGATGATATAGCGATAGCCCGACTCATCCGAGCCGGAGAAGGCGGCGCAGACGCCGCCGGCGCGCTCCATGCCGACGTTTACAAGCTCTCGCATGGCCTCGAAATCATCAAACTGATCGACGATGCAGAGGCTGCCGTCCGTCTCCGGCAGTGATTCGAGCCGGAGCGAGATGAGCTTGCGGTCGCGGTCGGCAATCTCACGATGCAGAGCGTCCTTCTCCGCAAGCTGATGCTCCACGGCGGGGACGATGTCGTCCTTCGGCGTGCTGAGAAGATTTGAGATCGCTTTTACCTGTTCAAATCGGTTTACATAATCATGATAGGCATCGATGCCGCAGAGGATCGTGAGGCGCATGCCGCCGCGGTGACGCATGGCGTCAATGATCTTGATCATGCCGACCTGCCCGGTGTGCTTCACATGTGGTGCGCAGCAGGCGCAGACGTCATAGCCTTCTATCGTGACAAGGCGGACGTTCTCCGTGAGATCGAGCTTGCTGCGGTAGGTCAGCGTGGGCAATAACGCGGGATCGGGATACGCTGTTGTGATCGGAACGTCCTCCCAGACGACGCGGTTGCCCTCCGCCTCGAGCCAGCGAAGCTGCTCCGGCGTGAGCTCGCCGCTGAGATCCATCGTGACGGCGTCCTCGCCGAGATGAAAGCCGACGTTCTCAAAGCCCCAGGCGCGGTGCGCGAGTCCGCAGAGGATGTGCTCGCCCGTGTGGTTCTGCATCCGGCGCATGCGCGTCGCGCCGTCGAGCTCGCAGGAGACGGTCTCCCCCCTTTGCACCGGCGCTGCAAGGTAATGCGCAATGCCATCCGGCTCCTCCTGCACATCGAGCACCGGAATGCCCGCGATCACACCGGGATCAGCGGGCTGTCCGCCGCCCTCGGGGAAAAAGGCGGTCTGATCGAGCAGCACGCGCCAGCGCTCCCCCGCCGGCTCGCAGGAGAGCACACGGGCAGTGAAGCGCCAGAGAAAACTGTCAGCATCGTATAGCTTGATGGTCATGGTCAAATTCCTCCAATTCTCCGCCATTATACCCGAAATCTTTGGCGAGGGCAACATTGACAAAACGCATCTCCCAGCGATAAGATAGGAAAAACTGGAAATGGAGGTTTTGCCATGGACAACAAAATCAAACGGCTCGTATATCTCTCGCTGCTTGCAGCGCTGTGCTGCGTGGCGACCATGGCGATTCCGATTCCGACGCCGACGGGCGGATATTTAAACGCGGGCGACATCATCGTGGTCTTTACGGCTCTGCTTGCAGGGCCGGTCTGGGGAGGCGTCTCAATGGGCGTCGGCTCGCTGCTGGCGGACGTCTTCGCAGGCTACGCCGTTTATGCTCCCGGGACGCTTTTGGCAAAGGGTCTCGCCGCTGTGGTGACGGGGCTCCTCTACCGCAAGACGAAAAAGCCCCTCGTCTCCGCCTTGTGCGGAGAACTTGTGATGGCGGCGCTGTATTTCTTCTATGAAGCGCTGGCGCTGGGATACGGTCTCGCGGCAGGCGCGGAGATCGTCGGAAATCTCCTGCAGGGCGCGCTCGGCGTCGCGGGCGGCACGGCGCTCTGGCACGCGCTCAGAAAGGTGCCGGAGATCCGGGAGTTTGAACAGTCCTTAGAATAATAAGAACCGATCCTTTACGGGTCGGTTCTTTTGATTTCCACGAGATTCGTATGCTGCGGATTGCCGTGGGCAAGAGGCGTGGCGTTCCAGCTTGTGAGCACATTGATGGAGCCAGCGCGGTCGACGCCGGTTTCGTCCGGATCGTACCACGCGCCCTGCGCGAGCGCGGCGACGCCGGGCATGATATCCTCCGTGACATGGGCGACGGTTCGGGTGCGACCGCGGTCGTTGAAAACCTCAACAGCGTCGCCGTCAGTTATCCCGCGCGAGGCAGCGTCCTGCGGATGGAGCCAGAGGCGCTGTGGATCGAGCTTTGCCAAGTCGGGGTTATTGTCATGCGTGCTGTGGCAGCGGCGCTTAGTGTGGTAGCCGATGAGCTGGATCGGAAAGCGCTCGCGCAGCGCGTCCTGATATCCCTCCGGCGGCGG
>CAMJHX010000147.1 GCA_946405655.1 uncultured Clostridia bacterium | reverse complement strand
CATGGACAACATCATTCAAATTCTCGCCTCCGAGCTCTCTCGCAAGCCGGAGCAGATCGAGGCGGTGGTGACGCTGCTGGACGAGGGGAACACGATCCCCTTCATCGCCCGCTACCGCAAGGAGCTGCACGGCTCTATGGACGACACGGCGCTGCGCACGCTGGAGACGCGGCTGCAGTACCTGCGCAACCTGCAGGAGCGGCAGGAGACCGTGCTCGCCGCGATCGAGGCGCAGGAGAAGCTGACGCCGGAGCTCAAAAAAGCGATCGAGAACGCCGCGACGCTCGCGGAGCTGGAGGATCTCTACCGCCCGTACAAGCCGAAGCGCCGCACCCGCGCGACCGTCGCCCGCGAGCAGGGGCTCTCGCCTCTCGCCGCGCTGCTCTTCGCGCAGGCGGCGGACTGCCCGGAGCCGGAGGAAGCGGCGAAAAATTATGTAAACCCCGAAAAGGGCGTGGAGACTGTGGAGGCGGCGCTCGCCGGCGCGAGCGACATCATCGCCGAGGAGATCAGCGACAGCGCGGAGCTGAGAAAGGTGCTCAAGCGTTTGATCGCCCGCGAGGGACAGATCAAAAGTGTCGCCGCCTCGGACGAGGACAGCGTCTACAGCCTCTACTATGAATTCGCCCGCCCGGTCTCGAAGCTGCAGGGACACCAGGTGCTCGCGATCAACCGCGGCGAGAAGGAGAAATTCCTCAAGGTCTCGCTGGAGCTGGACCATGACCGCGCGATGCAGACCGTGCGGCGCGCGGTGGTGCAGCCGGGGTCAAAGGCGATGGAATTCGTGAAGGCGGCGGCGCTCGACGCCTATGACCGCCTGCTCTTCCCCTCGCTCGAGCGCGAGACGCGCACGGAGCTGACGGACAAGGCCTGCGAGGGCGCGGTGGCGCAGTTTGCGCTGAATCTGCGCCCGCTGCTGATGCAGCCGCCCGTGAAGGGCAAGGTGACGATGGGGCTCGACCCCGGCTACCGCATGGGCTGCAAGGTCGCCGTCGTGGACGCGACGGGCCGCGTGCTCGACACGGCGGTGGTCTATCCCACGCACGGCGAGCGGCAGAAGGCGCAGGCGATCGAGACGCTCGCGCGCATGATCCGCCGCCACGGGGTGGAGCACCTCGCCATCGGCAACGGCACGGCGAGCCGCGAGACCGAGCAGATGGCGGTGGAGCTCATCCGGCAGGAGAACGCGAAGGGCGCGCACTTAAGCTACATGATCGTGTCCGAGGCGGGCGCCTCGGTCTATTCCGCGAGTCCGCTCGCGGCGGAGGAGTTTCCGCAGTTTGACGTGAATCTGCGCTCGGCGGTCTCGATCGCGCGGCGGCTGCAGGACCCGCTGGCGGAGCTCGTGAAGATCGAGCCGAAGGCCATCGGCGTGGGGCAGTATCAGCACGATATGCCGCAGAAGGAGCTCGAGACGGCGCTCGACAACGTGGTGGAGGACTGCGTGAACGCGGTGGGCGTGGATCTGAACACGGCCTCGGCCTCCCTGCTGCGGCGCGTTTCGGGTCTCACGGCGGCGACGGCGAAGAACATCGTCGCCTACCGCGAGGAGAACGGCGCCTTTACCGCGCGCAGTCAGCTCAAGAAGGTGCCGAAGCTGGGGCCGAAGGCCTTCCAGCAGTGCGCGGGCTTCCTGCGCGTGCCGGAGAGCAAGAACGTGCTCGACAACACCGCCGTCCACCCGGAGAGCTATGACGCGGCGAAGGGTCTGCTCACGCTCACGGGACACACGCTCGCGGACGTGCAGGCAGGGGCGCTCGGCGATCTGCCGGAGCGCGTGAAGGGCTACGGGCTGTCCAAGGCGGCCTCCGAGCTCGGCGTCGGCGAGCCGACGCTGCAGGACGTGGTGCAGGAGCTCCTGAAGCCCGGGCGCGACATTCGCGACAGTCTGCCGAAGCCCATCCTGCGCACGGACGTGCTGGAGATGAAGGATCTCAAGGAGGGCATGCGTCTGACCGGCACGGTGCGCAACGTCATTGACTTCGGCGCGTTCGTGGACATCGGCGTGCATCAGGACGGGCTGGTGCACATCTCGGAGATCGCGGATCGGTTTATCAGCCACCCCTCCGAGGTGCTCCGCGTCGGCGACGTGGTGGACGTGGTGGTGCTCGGCGTGGACGAGAAGAAAAAGCGCATCAGCCTGTCGATCCGGCAGGCGAAGCAGAGCTGAGGAGGCATTGCGATGGATTTTAGGGAAAAGGCCTACAACGTCTTTCAGATGTTCAACGACGACTGGGCGCTCGCCACGGCGGGCACGATCGGCGACTACAACACGATGACGATCGCGTGGGGCAGCATGGGCACGATCTGGGGCCCGCCGCACGGCGGCAAGCCGATTCTGACGATCTATGTCTCCCCCGCCCGGTACACGCACGAGTTTCTCGAGCGCGAGGATTATTTCACGGTGAGCTTCTTTGCGAAGGAATATCAGCGCGATCTCGCTGTGCTCGGCAGCCGCTCCGGGCGCGACGGCGACAAGATGGCAGAGACGCAGCTGACCGCCGTTCCCGCCCCGCACGGCGTGGACTTTCAGGAGGCGAAGCTGACCTTCGTCTGCCGCAAGCTGTATTCGCACCAGTTTGAGGCGGAGAAAACGCCGCCGGAGGTGCAGGACTGGATCTACCACGGCGACTTCCCGCCGCACACGATGTTCATCGGGGAGATCGTGGATGTCATAGAACGATAAAAAACAAATACACTGTGTCTGATTGAAATCCTGATTTGATTTCAGTGAATTCATAGCTGCTGACCCTTCGTCGTAGGGCGGGTTGCGTCAGCGCCCGCCTGTTGGATTCTGCTTCCGGTCAGCGGCGGGCGCAAGCGACCCGCCCTACGGCTAAATGTTTCGTGATTGCGAATACGCCGGAAACGGGCAGCTGATCCAGATCGTTCTGCACGGCGCGATGTGGGCATCGCGCCTTACACGGTGCGGCAATTTGGCTCGCAGGGGACGGCATCCTCGACGTCCCGCGCGATCCGGGGCTGCCAAATTGCCGGTCCTCGGCGCGATTGCTGCGCGCCCGGTTCGCTGTAGGGGCGACCTGTGGCCGCCCGCCCGTCTGCAGTTGGATCTCTGCCATTACGCCGAAATGCGGCATTTGCATTCAGATCGTCCCGCGCGGGCGACCGCAGGTCGCCCCTACAGCAGGTTTTCGTACTGACAGGTCTCGCCCGGGATCGGCGATACAATCGGCGCCGTCCCGCGCGGGCCGCCGAGGGCGTCGGCCCCTACGATTGCTGCGGCATGGATTCGCCTGAAACAGCTGTAAAATCAGTCTGTTCTGCCGGGTCGTCGAGGACGCCGACCCCTACGACGTACAACGAAAACTGCGAGGCGAATTCGCCTCGCAGTTTTTGTGTTTGTCATTTGGAACGACGGGTTTCTCTTTTCAGTTCATCAGCGTCCACGGGAGGAAATAGGGCAGGACGGTCTGCAGCATGGAATAATTGACGACAACGGCGTGATTTCCGACGATAATATTCATGAGGGGCTGATCATTCTCATCATAGAACTGGAGAGTCATGGCCGTTGAATCGCTTCTGCCCGGGAGGATGGTTTCACTGTCGATGGGCATGTTGTCGAGATACCGGATCATGTCCTGCACGGTTTTCGGGTCCTTGATATCCTTCAGCGTGCTGCTGCTCATGATCCGAATCCATGCGGTCTCCGCCGGGACGAAGCTGACGCGCTCGGTCGCGTCCACGAGGCGGAGGATCAAGGCAGTTGCCTCGGCTCTTGTGGTGTGCGCTTTCGGGTTTACATAACCCTTTTCATCGCCCTGCAGGACGCCCGCGACGCGCATCGCCTCCACAGCCTCCTTCGCCCAGGAGGACACCTGATCGGCATCGGAGAACGCCGCCGCGGGATGCTCCGCGGCTTTGAGCGCGACGTGCAGACGCCCCGCCATGAAACGCGCAACCATCGTTGCCATCTGCTCGCGCGTGATGGGCTGGCCGACGCCGAAGTGCGCAGCGTCCACGCCCTTGGTGACCTCTGTCCCCCACGCGCAGTAGACCGCATCGGCATACCACGCGTCCTGCGCCACATCCGCAAAGCCCATCGCGGAGAAGAATTCCCCGGACGGGTCGGAGACCACCTGATGGATCCAATCCAACCGGACATTCGCAGCGCGGAAGAGCATGACGAGAAATTGCTCGCGGGTGACGGTGGCGTTCGGCTCGAAGGTCGTGCGCGTGGTACCGTTGGTGATTCCCTTTTCATA
>CAMJHX010000146.1 GCA_946405655.1 uncultured Clostridia bacterium | reverse complement strand
GAGGGGAAATTTGCAGAGGTGTACGGGCTGTAAGAGAGAGTGGAACGTGGAGAGTGGAGAGTGGAGTTTTCCGTATCTCCGCTCTCCGCGTTTGTTCTTCCGCACCGCCGTAGGGGCGGATATCATCCGCCCGCTTTTTTGGTGCGCAGTTCATGGATGCACAAGGGAGGCTTTATTATCTCCACTCTCCACTCTTCACTCTCCACGCTTTGCATCCATCATCCCCAGCAATCTTGCAACATCCGTCTCCGCCTCCGCCGGCGTTCCCTCCACGCGCACGGCACTTTCGCTTGCGTCCGGCCGGATGCGCACGTCCCAGCTGCCGTCCGCAAAATGCAGCCCGTCGGCAAAATCCGCGCCCGCCTCCATGAAGGCCTCGGACGCAAAGCGCATCAGCCCTGCCCGGTCGCGGCAGGGGACGGCCGTTCCGGGAACGCGCGGCCTGTCCGCTTCCGGCGCCTCCTCCGGCGCGGGCGGCTCGGTCTTCACGCGCCCGTCCAGCACGTCGAGACAGCACTGGTAATAATCCCGCGGTGTGCCGATGTCCTTCCAGTATCCCTCCATCGGCACGCCGAGAATCTTCTCGCCGCTGTGCAGCAGCATGGGGAAGAGGTGCTTTGCAAAGTCAAACGGCTGCCCCTCCGGCACATATCCCATTGCCCGCGGCGAAATGACGTAGATCCCCGTGCTCACGAGGTTCGTCACCACCTGCGGCCAGTCCGGTTTCTCAACGAAATGCCGCACCAGACCGTTTCGGTCCAGCAGCACGAGCCCGTAGCGCAGCGGCTCGAGATTCTCGTGCAGTGCCATCGTCACGGCGGCGCCGGATTCCCTGTGCCGCGCAAACAGCCCGCGCAGGTCAAAGTCGCACATCGCGTCGCCGCTCATCACGAGAAAATCCTCGTCCCCGTAAAAATCCCGGCACTGCAGCACGCTTCCCGCCGTGCCGATGGGGTCTTCCTGCACGCGGTATTCCATCTGCACGCCAAACTGCGCCCCGTCGCCGAAGTGTGCCTGAATCTCCTCCGGGCGGTAGCACAGCGCGGCGCAGAGCTGCGTAAAGCCGTTTTGCCGCAGCAGATGCACGATCCGCTCCATCACCGGCACGCCGAGCACCTTTGCCATCGGCTTCGGCGTATCGCCCGTCACGAGCTTCAGCCGCGTGCCCTCGCCGCCCGCCAGAATCACTGCCTTCATGCACCATCCTCCTTTTTCGAAATTAGTGTGTGAAGATTGCGTAAATTCTCTGCATTCATAATGTTTCCAGTTTGACGCGAGCACATTTTTACGATATAATACACAAATCAACACATGTGTGAGGTGACGGCCATGACCGAGAAGAACGATCTCGCTTTCATCCTGGATCCGAACAAGCTCAGCCGCATTCAGGAGGAAAACCCCTTCGTCCGCATCAGCGACGCCGTGTATGACATTCTCGAGGAGGCGATCCTCTCCTCCCAGTACGATCCCGGCGCGAAGCTGAAGATCAACACCATCGCCGAGCAGCTCGGCGTCTCCGGCACGCCCGTGCGCGAGGCGATCGACCGGCTCATCCTCCGTGGCCTTGTCGTGGAGCAGGTGGTGGAAGGGAAGAAGTATAAAAGCTACCGTGTCTTCGACATGGACGATCAGGACATTGCGCAGCTGTTCATCGCGCGCAAGGCCATCGACGGCATCGCCGCCTATCTCTGCGCGGAGAAAAACTGGCGCGTTGACGTGTCGCATCTGCAGGATCACGCCGCGCGCTTTCGCGCCGCGATGCATGAATATATCGAGGGCCGCTCCGCCTGGCTCGACGCCGAGGCAGACCGCGCCTTCCACACCGAGATGGTCAACGCCACGCAGAACCCCTATCTCACGAACATGTACCACACCATCGACAAAAAGCTCAATTACCTCTCCGTGCGCACGTGCGAATATCTCGCCGTCCAGCGCAAGCGGGAGGACCTGCAGCGCATCTGCTCGCAGCATGACGCGATCGTCAACGCCATCCGCATGGGCTTCCCGCAGCTGGCGCGCCAGGTCATGGACGAGCACATCGATTTCTGCGAGGCGAACTGCCTCAACCACCGCGCATTTTCCAAGATGAAAGAAAACCAATTCTGAGTGAAAAAACTGCAATACCTTCCGCAAAAAACGAATTTCCACGTTTTTTGCGGAATTTTTATTTTGAAAAATGCAAATTGTTTGCCGGGGCGAATCCATTCGGTAAAGTTAGACAGTATCTCCCGAAAAGTGGTACAATTTACACAGAACAGTGCCGCCAAAACACACTGAAAACATGGGAATTTTATTACGGGAGGTTCTTTGCTATGGCCAAGAACAAAGTATTCAAATCCATGGACGGCAACGAGGCTGCGTCCTACGCCGCCTATGCCTTCACGGAAGTATCCACCATCTATCCCATCACACCGTCCAGCCCGATGGCCGACCATACTGACCAGTGGGCAGCCCACGGCAAGAAGAACATCTTCGGCCGCCCCGTCAAGCTCATGGAGATGCAGGCGGAATTTGCAGCCTGCGCCGCCATGCAGGGCGCGCTCGAGGCTGGCTCTCTCGCCGCGACCTACACCTCCTCGCAGGGCCTCATGCTCATGATCCCGCCGATGTACCGCATCGCCGGTCTGCTCCTGCCCGCCGTCATGCACGTCGCCGCCCGCACCGTCGGTACGGACTGCGTCTCCATCTTCGGCGATCATCAGGACGTCATGGCCTGCCGTCAGACCGGCTGGGCGCAGCTCGCGTCCTCCAGCGTGCAGGAGGCCATGGATCTCGGCGCCACGGCGCATCTGAGCGCCATCGCCGGCCGCGTGCCCGTGCAGCACTTCTTCGACGGCTTCCGCACCAGCCATGAGATCCAGAAGATCGAGGTGCTGGACTACGACGATCTCAAGGAGCTCGTCGACTGGGACGCCATCGACCGCTTCCGCCAGCGTGCTCTGAACCCGGAGCACCCCACCATCCGTCACACCGGCGAGAATGACGACACCTTCTTCCAGCACCGCGAGGCCTGCAACCCGGTCTATGACGCGTTCCCCGGCGTCGTCGAGGCGCAGATGGCGAAGATCAACGCCCTCACCGGCCGCAACTACCAGCTCTTCAACTACTACGGCGCGCCCGACGCCGAGCGCATCATCATCGCCATGGGCTCCGTCTGCGAGACGCTGCAGGAGGTCGTGGCCTACCTCAACGAGCGCGGCGAGAAGGTCGGCGCCGTGCAGGTGCACCTCTATCGTCCGTTCTCCGTCAAGCATCTGCTCGCCGCCATCCCCGAGACGGTCAAGTGCATCTCCGTGCTCGACCGCACCAAGGAGCCGGGCGCCATCGGCGAGCCGCTCTATCTGGACGTCTGCTCCGCCTTTGCCGAGTCTGACCGCCACGCGAAGATCCTCGGCGGCCGCTACGGTCTCAGCTCCAAGGACGTCACTCCCGCCCAGATGAAGGCCGTGTTCGACAATATGCTCGGCGCGCAGAAGAACCATTTCACCGTCGGCATCAACGACGACGTCACGTTCCGCTCCCTGCCCGTGGGCGAGAACATCGTCACCGCCGGCAAGTCCATCATCTCCTGCAAGTTCTGGGGTCTCGGCGCGGACGGCACCGTCGGCGCGAACAAGAACTCCTGCAAGATCATCGGCGACCACACCGATCAGTATGTGCAGGCGTACTTCCAGTATGACGCCAAGAAATCCGGCGGCATCACCCGCAGCCACCTGCGCTTCGGCCATGAGCCCATCCGCAGCACCTATTACGTCACGATGGCGGACTTCCTCGCCTGCCACAAGCAGAGCTACATGAAGAGCTTCGATATGGTCAATGAGATCAAGCCCGGCGGCACGTTCCTGCTCAACACCCGCTGGAAGGGCGAGGAGCTCATCCGCAACCTCCCGAACCGCGCCAAGCGCATCCTCGCCGAGCGCGAGATCAAATTCTATACCATCGACGCCACGGACATCGCCGAGCAGATCGGTCTGGGCAACCGCACCAGCACCGTCCTGCAGGCCGCCTTCTTCAAGCTCTCCGGCGTGCTCCCGATCGATCAGGCGGAGCAGTATATGAAGGAAGCCGCCTTCAAGTCCTTCTCCAAGAAGGGCGAAAAGGTCGTCCAGATGAACTATCAGGCGATCGAGCAGGGCCTCTCCGCCATGGTCGAGATCCCCGTCGATCCCGCGTGGAAGGATCTCGAGGACGAGGTGCAGGTCATCGACGAGAGCCTGCCCGAATAC
>CAMJHX010000145.1 GCA_946405655.1 uncultured Clostridia bacterium | reverse complement strand
GACTTTCCCTGATCTGCGCGGTCCCCCTTCCCCTCAAGGGGAAGGCTTATGAGAGTGCGTCGCGGATGGTTTTGGTGAAGGTCTCGAGATTGTCGTGCTGGAAGGTGACGGGGTCGAAATCCTTCAGATCGGCTTTTTCGAGATCGCTCTGCTCCACGTCGCCCTTGGCGATGTTCTCAGCCAAGGTCATGACGGAATCGAACTTCGCACGAAATTCCTCTCTCTGGGCGTCGTCCAGCGTTTTGAAATACGCCCTGACGTCGCGCTCGAAGGTATCGCGCCCGGTGCCGCCGTCGGCGCAGAAGGTGAGCACCTTCGCAGCGGCGGGATAGTTCATGAGCATGCCGTCGGGATCGGCGTCGCGGATCAGGTTCAGCACGTCCGCGACAGAATCGGCCTCCCGCGGTTCGGGCGTCTCGGGCGCGACGGAGGAAAACGCCTCCGGTACCTCGGTGGGCGCGACCGTCATGGACGGGAGCACGCTCTCTACAATGTCCTCCGCCTTTCGCATCGTGTCGCCGCAGGCGGAGAGGGAAAGCAGCGCCGTGAGCATCAGCGCCGCGCACAGGATTCGTTTCATCATTCGGGATTCTCCTTTCAGTGTCCTCAGAGGGATTGTGCCCAAATGCGGAAGAATTATACATCCATGATTTATTATTTACGATAATAATATTATGTAAATACTTATTTCGTTTTATTCTGATGATACGCACGCAAAAGCTTGTCATCCTGAGCGGAACGAAGTGGAGTCGAAGGATCTTGGCAGCGCAGTTGGACAGAACCCGGTCGTTCTATTTTGCTGCCATGCCAAGATCCTTCGACTCCGCGCTGTCGCGCTCCGCTCAGGATGACATATTCTTTTGTGCGCAACAAATCACCACAAGACAAAAACGCGCTCCGGAGAGCGCGTTTTGTTTGGGTTGTTATTTCAGTCTCCAGCTGTCAAATCTTTGAATGATTGCCGCGGCCTGGGCGCGGGTGGCGGTGCCGAGGGGCTGGAGGTAGCTGACGCCGTCGACGTCGACGCCGTTGATGATCCCGGCGGCGACCGCCCAGGAGATCGGATCGACGGCATAGTCATCGACGAGCGCAGCGTCCGAGAAGGAGCGGATGCTCGCCATATCGGAGACGTCATAGCCGGCGTACTCGGCATAGCGGTGGAAGATCGTGACCATCTGCTCGCGCGTGATGAGATTCATCGGCGCGAACTCCGTATCGCTCACGCCGCGGACGACGCCGGTGTCATACGCCCAGAGGACGGCGTCGTGGAACCACTCGTCCGGCACGTCGGTAAACGGCATGCTCAGATCGCGCACGGAGGGGCTGCCGACCATGCGGTAGAGCACCGTGACGAGCATAGCGCGGGTCATGGGCTCGTTCGGGTCGAAGCGGGAGCTGGAGGTGCCGTTCATGTAGTCATTATAGCTGACGTACTTGACGTAGTCATAGAACCATTCGTAGGTCGGCACATCCCAATAGGTGTTCTTCCAGGTGCCCTCGATCTTGGGCAGGAACTCATAGCGGATGAGACCGCAGCGGCTGCAGCGGTAGCAGCGGACGCCGCGCGTGCGCTGCGTGGACTCGGTGCTGAGGCTGGGATCGAGCTGCCAGTCATGGCCGAGTGCGTCCACATAGCTGTCCTTCTCGATGACGCTCGCGCCGCAGGAGCAGATGTATCGCGTATAGCCCTGCTCGGTGCAGGTGGGCAGGATGGTCTCCGTGGAGTCATAGACGTGCTTGTGGCCGACGGGCGAGGCGGGGATGACCGCAGTCTCGATCTGATCGCAGCGCTTGCAGACGCGGTGCTTCGAGCCGGGGATGTCCGTCTGCGCGGGCTGATCGACGATCCAGTCGCCCCAGTCATGACCGAGGGAGGTCGTGTGCGTGGTGCGGCGGTCCTTGCAGTAGCTGCACTCGGTGACGGTATAGCCCGAATGCGTGCAGTCGGGCTCCTGCTGCTCCACGACGCCGTAGTTGTGGCCGTGCGCCTTGAGGATCTCGGCGTGCATCTCGCCGCAGCGGGTGCAGGTGTATTCCACGAGGCCGTCCTCGGTGCAGCCGTTTTCGATCACGGTGCGGGTGGCGCTGTTGCCGGTGAAGTCATGGCCGAGCGCCGGCGTGCGGCTGCCCTCGACGATGAAGCTCTTTCCGCAGAGGCAGACCTCCTCGGTATAGCCGCCCTCGGTGCAGGTCGGCGCAACCACGTGGGTCTGATAGGTATGGTGCTGTTCATGGAGGGGCCCCGCGATGATCGCGTCCTGACGCTCGCCGCAGACGGTGCAGACGCGGTGCTGCATGCCGTCCTCGTCGCCCTCCTGCGGCTGATCGACGATCCACTCGCCCCAGCTGTGGCCGAGGGCGGGCGTCGTTTCGGCATACCAGATGCCGCAGCGCTTGCAGACATAGAGGTGATAGCCGGTCTTTTCGCACTCGGCGTCATAGCCGGACTCGGCATAGTCATGGCCGAGGGGCGCGAGGGTGTAATGATAGACCGCGCCGCAGCCGGCATCGGTGCAGGTATAGACCACCTCTCCGCTGTGGTCGCAGTCGGGCTCGGTGCGCACCTTCTCCCAGTCGTGGTCGTTGAGATAGCGGAGCGTGATGACAAAGCCGTCCTCCGTGCGGCTGACCTCCGGGTCATAATGCGTCGTGACGCCCGGAACCGCGTCGTATTCCAGCGCGTTGCCGTCCGCGTCCGTGCGGGGGAGGTTTTTGAGCACAACGCTGCTCTTGTCCGCGGAGAGATAGGCGTGGGCATAAAGCTTGCCGCCCGCCTCGAGCTCGGCGGAGACGTTCACCGGGCGGTCATTCGTATAGGGCACGCCGCGGTCAATGAACTCGTCCGCCCAGGCAAGGCTGACGCGCAGATCGATCATATCCTCCGGCTGGAGCAGACGCGCCGTGAGCTCGGTGCGGAGGTTCAGCCGGGCGCTCGAGCCGCTCCCCTTCACCATGGGGATGATGACGCTCGAATCATCGATAAACCAGGCGGAGCCGTCCTCGCGGACAGAGGCGCAGGAGACGGAATAGTTGCCGTAGGGCACTCTGGGGAAGCAGAGGAAGCCGTACTCGTCCGTCTCGGCGGTGAGATTCACGAGCTTGCCGTCGTTATCCGTGCCGCTGAGCTGGAAGCGCTGCCCCGCCTCGACGCCATTGCCGTCCGCGTCCTTGACATAGAACCAGACGACGTCCTGCGAGGTGTTCAGCTTCGTGGTGGCGTTATTCGGCACGTTCTCTCCGAGATAGTCATAGGTGGAGAAGAGCGCATCGCGCACCGCGTGGGGGCGGTACTGATCCACGAGATAGATGTCCGACTCCTTGGACGACTGCACCTCAATGCGCTGCGGGAGCGTGCGGATGTAGGTCGTGCCGGCGCGCTTGGCGCGGAACGTGACCGTGACCACGTCGCCGATGCTGCCGTTGAAGGCGGTGGTGTCCTTCGCGATCTGCACGCGGAAATCGCCGGTGCGGTTCGCGGATGATTCCATCTCGTCCGGATCGGCATACGTCTCCGCACTCACGAACTCGAGGCAATTGTTGTCAAACACGACGTCGAGCCAGAGACGGTCCGTCTTCTGGTAGATATCCGAGATTTTCAGCGCGTAGCTATAGGTGAAGGTATCCCCCACCGCGACGCTGCGCCGTCCGCCGGATTTGGCATATACCGTCAGCGTGTCGCCATCGGCAGCCCATGCCTCCGCGCCGAGCACGGAGAAGAGCATGACCGCGCACAGCAGCAGCGCGAGCAGACGTTTCATAATCAAGACTCCTTTCGAGGGCATAGTTTCACAGCTATATGATACCAAAATCCCACAAATGTTGCAACCGCAATTTGTTGGTAATTTCCGAATTGACAAGCAGCCGTATTAGTCGTATAATACGGTTAGAAAGTGTATTACTCGAGTAACACGGTTTTGGAGGTTGAAGCGCGATATGATCTCCTTTGCGGAATTTGTCCCGGTCACGGGCGTGCCGATCTATCTGCAGATTCTGCGGTACATTCAGCGCGGCGCGGCGGCGGGGCGCATTCAAAACGGCGACGAGCTCCCCTCGCGGCGGGTGCTCTCGGCGCTGCTGGGCGTGAACCCGAACACGGTGCAGAAGGCGTACCGCCTGCTGGAGGAAAAGGGGCTGATCAGCTCGCACACGGGCGCGAAGAGCTATATGGTGCTGAATGAGGAGACGGTGCAGGCGATCCGGCAGGAGCTGCTGGAGAGCGAGGTGCGCGCGCTCGT
>CAMJHX010000144.1 GCA_946405655.1 uncultured Clostridia bacterium | reverse complement strand
TCGGGATTCGTCGTCGGGCAGCCGAGGATGATCGGGTTCGTGCCGATCAGACGGTCAGCGCCGCCGAACGGAGCCTGGCAGGGATAGGTGTTCGACACGACGATGCCGATCATGTTGTCCTCGGCCATGCGGTGGCCGTAGTAGGCGCCGCAGCCGATGTTCGCGCTGTTGCGGCCGACGCCGGCGGCAACGCCGTACTTCTTCGCGCGCTTGAGGACCTCGTCATACACGCGGTTCACCGCCGCGATGCCGGAGCCGCCGCCGCAGTCGAACACGAGGGCGCCTTCCTTGTCGCTCGCGAGCTTGAAGTCGGGCTGGGGAATGAGGGCGTTGGCCATGTACTGGCGCAGATAGATGCACAGACGGGACAGGCCGTGGGAATACGTGCCGGTGAAGTCGGAGTGCGTCACGACCTCGGAGAGATAGTGCGCGTCGATCTCCTCGACGTTCAGCGCCGCGCACAGGCCGCGGATCAGTTTCTTTTCCTGCTCAAAAGACAGATGAATCATAAGAATCTACCTCCAAAAGTAATTTGTTTGTTTGCGTCTTACGTGCGTCTCACCACAGGGGCGGTTTTGCCCCTGTGGTGAGAAGAATTCGGGAGTTATCAGCTTGCGGCGACGAGGCCGAGCGGATCGACGCCTGCGACGATCAGGCCGCCGAGCACCAGGATTGCGATGATGCAGTAGATCAGGCAGGGCAGGGCGTTCGTGCGGATGATCTTGCCCTCGTTGCCCATCGTGCCGGTGGTGGCGCAGGCCGCGACGACGTTGTTCACGCAGATCATGTTGCCCGCGGCGCCGCCGATGTTCTGCAGCGCGACGATCAGCACCGGGCTCATCTTCACGAGCTGCGCGGTCTGGAACTGCAGACCGGCGAACAGCGTGTTGGAGACGGTGTTGGAGCCGGACATGAAGGCGCCGAGCACGCCGATGACCGGCGCGATGATGATGTAGGCGCCCTTGAAGATGTTGGCGAGCGCTTCGGCCATGACGTAGAGCATGGACTTGTCGGTCAGGACGGCGTTCATGCCGGTGTTGCGGTAGATGTAAACCATCGAGACGCCGAAGAACAGCGCGATGGCAGCGCCGGAGGTCTGCTTGAAGGTGTCAACAAACGCTTCCTTGACCTTCGCGCCGGGCATCTTGTGCAGGAAGAACGTGAGGATGCACACGAGGATGAACGGGAACACGCCCGGGCACCAGCCCCAGTTCCAGGTCCAGTTGACGTTCTCGTTGCCGAGGATGTTCTTGATGCTGACCTTGAAGGCGTCGCTCGTCAGGAGGGTCTTGAGACCGAACCAGTTCAGGCGGGTGCCGACGAGGATGAGCGCGATGAGCACGTAGGGAACCCAGGCGAGGACGGCGGACATGCCGTTGTCAACGTCCTGCTTGACCTCCTGCTTGGAGAGCCACGTGGAATCCCACTGCTCGCGGGGCTCGAAGTCCCAGGTCTTCTTCGGGCAGAGGAAGCCCGCGCGGGCGGCGAAGATCACGATGGCGAGCGTGACGATCGCGCCGATCAGGGACGGGAACTCGGGGCCGAAGAAGAAGGCGAGCGCGAGGAACACCACGTCGAACACGACCGCGGTGAAGAGCGCGAAGGGCAGGGCGGCAAAGGCCTCCTTGCCGGACTTGTTCTTGCCGAACATTTTGCACATGACGAACACGCCGAAGAACACGATGAAGAGCGCGCATGTGGCCTGGCTGATGGCGGAGAACTTGGTCAGCGCCATGCGGTAAGCCTCTGAGTCGGCGCCGAGGGCTTCTGCGGCCTGCACGGTAACGGCATGGGCGGTGTTGGTCGGGGTGCCGACGGCGCCGTAGACGACAGGCACGCTGTTGTAGATCAGCGCGACGATCGCGGCGCAGAGCGGCGGGAAGCCGAGGCTGATGAGCAGCGGGGCGGCGAGCGCGGCGGGCGTGCCGAAGCCGGCGGCGCCTTCGATGAAGGCCGCGAACACGAAGCCCACGATGATCGCCTGGATGCGGCGGTCGGGGTTCACGTTGTTGAACACGCGCTGGATGGCCGTGACGGCGCCGGAGTGCTTGAGCGTGTTCATGATCAGGATGGCGCCGAGGATGATCACGAGGGTGCCGATGGCCTCCAGGAAGCCGTCGAGCGCCCACGCGGCGGAGGTCGTAAAGTCCTGCTTCCAGTACAGCAGGGCGATCACAACCGCCACGACCCAGCCGAGCGGCAGGGCGCGCTTTGCCGGCCAGTTGAAGGCCAGCATCAGAACGATGACCAGTAAGATCGGTAGTGAAGCGATAAGTGCAGTCATTGTCTCTCCTCCTAAGTTTTGAAGTTCTCCGCATCCGGAAACTGCGGAACCTCTTTTCTCTTTTCGCTTTTTCATCCGCATGCCGTCAAATCGAAAGCCTTTCACCCCTCTCTCTGCGCGTTTCGGCTCGTTTTCGGATAAAGGCAGGCAGATGAATCACTATGGGGACAGGATAACACAACTTTTGGTAAAATACAACAAGAAACACTGGTTGTTAAATAGATAACTATGTTGAAAATGCCCACTCCGGACACGTTTTCCGAAGTGGGCAAAAAATGTTGATTCCGCAGTTCAATTTCTGGCGGTGTGTTCGGTTTTATCCGCTTGGAGCAGCCCCTATTTCAGCGTCTCGTTCATGCTGCCGCTGCGAAAGCCCTTGAGATCCATCGTCACATAGGCAAAGCCGAGCGCGCGCAGTGCATCGTGGAGCTCGTGCCGCATCGAGAAGAGCTTCTCCTGCTCACGCTCCGGCACCTCGATGCGCGCAAGGTCCCCGTGGCTGCGCACGCGAAACTGCGAAAACCCGCGCTGCAGCAAAAACTGCTCGGCGGCGTCGATGCGCCGGAGCTTTTCGGCGGTGATCTCCTCGCCGTAGGGCACGCGGCTGGCGAGACACGCGAAGGACGGCTTTGCGGCCGTGGCGAGGCCGAGGCGCTCCGAGAGCGTGCGGATCTCCGCCTTCGTGAGCGCGGCTGCCCGCAGGGGGCTTTCGACCCCGAGCTCAAGGATCGCCCTGTGACCGGGGCGGTAGTCGAGATCGTCGTCCAGATTCGAGCCCTCGGCGAGGTGCCCGCAGCCCTCCTTTTTTGCCGCGTCCCAGAGCGTGGAGAAGATGTGCTTCTTGCAGTGGTAGCAGCGGTCGGGCGCGTTCTGACGGAAAGCCGCGACCGCGAGCGCGTCCACCTCCACGAGGCGGTGATTCACGCCGAGCGTTTTGCAGAAATCCACAGCCTCCTGCACCTCCCGCTGCGGGATCGCCGCCGTCACCGCCGTGAGCGCCACGGCGTTCTCCCCCAGCGCCTCGCGCGCCGCGGCGAGCAGAAACGTCGAGTCCACGCCCGCGGAATAGGCGACGGCCACGCGCCCCATGCCGCGCAGAGCGGAAAGCAGCTGTTCATATTTTTCGTCCAGTGTCATGGTGTTCCTCCATCAAAACGGCTTCGGCGCAAATTTCGCGCCGTCAAATTCCCAGATCTCCGTGAAGCCCGCCGCTTTCGCCGCCGCCTCCGCCTGATCGAAGGCGAAGGTGAGGTTTTCGCGGCTGTGCGCGTCGGCGGTGATCGTGATGCGCCCGCCCATCCCGCGCAGGGCGCAGAGCAGATGCGGCGCGGGGTAGGGCGCCGTTCGGTAGCCCCGGCTCATCGCGCCGGTGTTGATCTCGAAGATCTTCCCGGCCTTCACCAGCGCCTCCATCGCGTCGAGCGCCGCTGCGCGGTAGCGCGGACTGTCCGCGTCATAGAGCGGCTCCGGCTCGTCGAACTTCGTGATGAGGTCAAAGTGGCCGACGATATCCGCTTCACCGATGCGCGCAATCTCCCTGACCTTCGCAAAATATGCCTCCGCCGCGGCGTCACGGTCGCCGTCGAAGGCAATCACGATCATGCGGCGCGACCGCTCGCGGTTGTCGTCCAGCGCCCAGAGCCCGCGCGCGGTCTCCAGCGCATGCACCGAGGCGATCACATAGTCAAAGCCGTCCAGCCACTTCGGATCGGACGTCATGTCAAATTCCAGCCCGCACCAAACGTTCAGCCGCCCGGCATATTCATCCCGCAGGCGATGCAGCTGGGCGCAGTATTCCGCCATCCGCTCCGGCTTCACGGTCCAGAATTCGCCGTCCATCGGACTGTGCGCCGTGAGACCAAGACCGGAAAGACCAAGTTCGAGCGCAGAGGCGGCCATCTCAGCAGGGGAGTGCCTGCCGTCGTCGAAGGTGGTGTGGTTGTGGATAGATTG
>CAMJHX010000143.1 GCA_946405655.1 uncultured Clostridia bacterium | reverse complement strand
GCCATCTCGCAGATGGTCATCATGTCGTCCCAGCCGGAGCGGAGCTTTTCGTATTTCTCGATCTTGTTTTTCAGCGCGCTGATGCGCTTTTGCACCTTCTGGCTGTTCTCCGTGTCGTTCCAGAAGCCCTCCTGCGCGCTCTCCTCCTCCAGCTTTTCGACCTCGTTGCGCGCGTCGTCCAGCTGCAGCGATTCGCCCAGCGCCTCCAGCTTCGGCAAAAGGGCGTTTAGCTTGTTTTTATAGTCCTCAAATTCAATCAACATTGATTTTACACACCTTATTCAAATATAGATTCTGAGTTATTATACTCAAATTCCGCCTTTTTGTAAATACCCGCATGTTTATGCATTGGCATATATGCATAAATATGCACAAACAATTAATGGAATTTCCTCTCAGAACAAGGAAAACGCTGAAATTGCAGCGGAAGCAAGCTTGACTAATTGACTTTTTTCGGAAATCATGGTTTACTGTGATTGTATTTTATTCAAGGAAGGGGCATGTTTTATGCATAAGACCCATCAGGCAAGCCGGCTTCTGGCCATGATCCTGCTGCTCGCGATGCTCATGAGCATCGGCGTTTATGCCACGGACGCCCAGGTTGAAGCCCCGGCAGCCGCGCTCAACGCGGACGAGCCCACCCTCATCTCGATGGACTCCTCCGAAACCATCATCCTCACGTTCCCGCTGTCCAAGGCGCAGGTCGGCGCGTATAACGCCGCCGACGAGATCACCTGGACGCTGACGCGAAATGAGACCTACGCCAACGCGGGTGAGATCCATCCCGTCAACGGCGAGACCGCCCTCTTCCCGAACGAGGTGCAGTCCGTCGCGCTCGAGGATCTGACCTATTCCGGCCGCGGCGCGTTCAAGGTCGCGAGCGTCGAGCAGGAACTCGACGGCCAGAACCTCATCCTCACGGTCACGACGCAGGCTGCCGTCTCCAGCGGCAACAACAGCCTCATCCATGGTGAGGGCGGCGCCTACATGGATATCGCCGGCTCCTTCACCCTGACCGGCATGGCAGACAACGTCCCGCTCGCCGAGAAGGACAACATCGTCGTCAAGCCCTATGAGAGCTTCCACACCATGTGGGAGGTCTATGCGGAGATCACGGCGCTCGCTGCCGAGGGCGATAATGACGCCGCCACCGCGAAGCCCTATGTCACCGAGGGCTCCATGGGCACCTCCACCGCGGGCTACAACATGCCCTATCTGATCGTCGCCAAGGACAGCAAGGCCGTCTCCGAGTGGCTCACCCTCTGCGAGCAGGCCGAGACTCAGCCTGATCAGGTGCTCGCCGACATTCAGGCCGGCAAGTACGACGATGTGAAGGTCCCGATCCTCTATTCCAACATCCACTCCAACGAGATCGCCGCCGTTGACGGCATCATGGAGTTTGCCAAGCTCCTCGTCGAGCAGGAGAGCATTGATTACACCAAGCTCACCGCCCTGACCGAGGCGGGCAAGGCGAAGGTGGAGACCCAGCGTGAGGCACAGGGCCTGCATCTGAGCAGCCTCATCGAGGACAAGACCTCCTTCCTCGGCTCCATCTGGCCGAACGACAACAGCCAGAAGTCCGGCAAGGTCGCCGACTTCGACAGCTATTATGAGAGCGAGAACGTCACCGTCACGGTCGACGAGCTGCTCGACGACGTCTTCTTCCTCCTCGTGCCCGAGGAGAATGTCGAAGGCAGACTCTATATCACGCGTGAGAGCTCCAACGGCTTCGACCTGAACCGCGACAACTCCTTCCAGGTCACCAAGGAGACCCAGAATATGCAGCACTTCATCGGCACGTTCAACCCCGTCACGCACGTGGAGCTGCACGGACAGGTCACCGGCTTCCAGGTCGAGCCCTGCGATCCGCCGCACGAGCCGAACGTGGAGTATGACCTCCTTGCAAACCACCTCATGACCGGCGGCGAGGCCTTCGGTGCCGCCGCGGTCGCGAACAACGAAGATTACCAGTCCTATGTCATCCCCGAGAGAGACTATCTCTACAGCGATGACGACGGCAACGCATGGTGGGCCGATCCCTGGGACGACATGTCCACCAGCTACACCCCGCAGTTTGCCATGCTGCAGGGCTGCGTGGCCTACACGGTCGAGCTGCCCGCCTACAGCGAGTCCGCCCGCACTGCCGCCACCTTCGGCATGGTCGGCCTGTCCGACTATGTCGCGGCTGAGAAGCTCGCCTATCTCGCCGATCAGGTCACGATCTATCAGCGCGGTGCGAACAACACCAATTCGGATGAGCAGGTCGGCCCCTGGTTCACCGATGAGCACGACGTCGTCGGCGCCGAGGCGGACATCTTCCGTCCCGCCTATGACGGCGAGGGTGAGAATGGTCAGTTCTTCCCCGAGGCCTATCTGATCCCGCTGGATGCTGAAAATCAGGTCAACCTCCAGGCCGCCTACGACATGGTCGAGTGGCTCACGAGAAACGACGTCAAGGTCTCCCTCACGAACGCCGCCGTCACTGTCAATGGCGTGACCTATCCCGCCGGCACCGCCGTCGTGAGCATGTACCAGGCCAAGCGCAGCGTCGCCAACGGCGCGCTGTATGACGGCACGGTCATCACCGGCTGGACGACCCTGTATTCCGAGGGCATCACCGCCTTCAACTACACGCGCGGCTTCGACGAGATCGTCGTCACCAAGCCCGCCGATTACAAGACCATCGCCGCTGCCGTCGGCACGACGCTCGATTATGACAGCGCGCTCGCGTGGCTCGCCGAGAATGCCAACAGCCAGTTTGACGGCGAGGCGAACGGCGACGTCATCATCTCCAACGCCTCCGAGGACGCCGTCTGCGCCGTGAACGCCCTCCTGAAGGGCGGCAAGACCGTCGGCATGATCACCGAGGGCGAGCATAAGGGCGACTTCATCGTCTCCTATGCCGACTGGCAGTCCGTCTGCGGCGACTATGTCCTCACCGGCACCGGCGTCGTGGACGCCGAGGTCACCGCTTACGTCATCGGCAAGTCCCCCGTGGTCTACATCTCCGGCGCTGCCGCGAAGCTCGCGCCCGCGTCCTACGGCTATGTGAACCAGAACTACATCAACTGGTCCTCCGGCGGCTTCAACTACGACCGCTGGGCGATGGACATCCTGAGCTTTGATACCACGGTCGACGCTTCCGCCGCCGACGCGGTCATCGGCTCCTCCGCGCTCGACGCCGGCGCCCTCGCGGCGGTCCAGTCCGGCGCGACCTACATCGGCTACACCAGCTCCGCCATCCGCACCGCCTCCCAGCTGCTCGAGGGCGTCGCCACCGGCTCCGCCGTGCGCGGCAGCATGGATTGCCTCGGCTATGTCACCTATCCCGAGGAGAACCTGACCAACGCCTCCTACATCGCGCAGGGCGACGATGTGCTCTATGGCTACGGCACCACCTACTTTACCTCCGTGCCCGAGGGCGCGCAGATCCTCGTCAAGCGCGACGGCACCAAGGCGCCGCTCGAGGGCTTCCTCCGCGACGGCGAGGCGACCGAGGCCTTCCTCGACGGCATCCAGGCGTTCGCCTATGTCGGCCAGGACGTCAACGGCAATGACGTCAATGTCACGCTCTTTGCCAACACCCTCACGCAGAAGCTCCACCAGCGCGATGAGTTCGCCTTCATCAGCAACACGCTCTTCGCCGGCGAGCTCACCGATCAGGCCTATGAGACGGCCAAGTCCGGCGAGGAAGGCTGCGACGGCGGCGACAGCTGCCCGAGCAAGGACTTCGTCGACGTCAACCACGGCGCTGACAGCTGGAGCCACGCCGCCATCGACTGGGCGGTCGTGAACAGCATCACCAACGGCAAGGACGCCACGCACTTCGATCCCGAGGGCGTCTGCACGCGTGCCGAGGCGGTCACGTTCCTCTATCGTGCCGCGGGCGAGCCCGAGGTCACCGCAACGGAGAACCCGTTCGACGACGTCAGCGAGTCTGACTACTTCTTCAACGCCGTCCTCTGGGCGGTCGAGACCGGCGTCACCAAGGGCGTGGACGATCACACCTTCGCGCCGAACGACACCTGCACGCGCGCCCAGATCGTCACGTTCCTCTTCCGCGCCAACAACGGTGCGGTTCCCGAGGGCGCTGTCAATCCGTTCGATGATGTGCCTGCCGATCAGTGGTTCACCGACGCCGTCCTCTGGGCGGTCGCCGAGGGCATCACCAACGGCGTGGACGACACGACCTTCAACCCCACCGGCGACTGCACGCGCGAGCAGATCGTCACCTTCCTCTACCGCGCGCAGTAA
>CAMJHX010000142.1 GCA_946405655.1 uncultured Clostridia bacterium | reverse complement strand
CACATGCGGCAGACGAAGGAGCCCATCGAATAGCCGAAGAGCACCATCGGAAGATTGGGAAAATCCGCCCTCGCACGGTCATGCACCGTTCTCGCGTCGGCGCGGAAAACGCGGCCCTCAGCGTTGTTCTTTCCAAAATAGCCGAGCGGGTACTGCTCGTTCCGGCTCCCGCCGTGACCGAGGTGGCTGTGACCGTAGACCGCCCAGCCGCGCTGCACGAAATACTCTGCCATCTCATCATAGCGGCCGATGTGCTCCATCATGCCGTGCAGCAGCTGGATCGTGCCGCGCACCCTGCCGTCCTCCGGCAGAAAGCGCACCGCCGCGATCTCGCATCCGCCGGCGGCGGAGGGGAAGGAAAAGGCTTCTTTGATCATGGTAACACCTCGTAATAAGGATACAAACTCAGCATAGCGAAAAATCGGCAACCTGTCAATTGACTTTTCGGGATTATGGAATTACACTGGTCTCTCCATATGAGAAAGAAGGCATTTGAAATGAAAACCGGCATCGCCCTCGCGGGCGGCGGCTCCAAGGGCTCCTACCAGACCGGCGTCTGGAAGGCGCTGCGTGAGCTCGGCATTGACTACGATATCGTTACCGGCACCAGCATCGGCGCGATCAATGGCGCGCTGATGGTCATGGGGGACTATGAGCGCGCGGAGCGGCTCTGGAGCACCATCACGGTGGAGGACATCATGGCAAACGGCGTGAACCTCAAGCACGATATCGAATATTACTTTGAAAACCGCGACCAGCTTCTGCTGTTTGCGAAGGAATTCGCCGCCTCCCGCGGCGCGGACATCGAGCCGTATAAGGCGCGCGTGCATCAGGAGCTGGACGAAGAAGCGTTCTTCTCGTCTCCTGTGGACTATGCCTGCGTCACGGCGCGCTTTCCCTCGCTGCAGATGGTCGAGGCGCGCAAGGCAGATATGACGCCCGGTGCGGTCGAACCGTGGCTGATCGCCTCCAGCTCGTGCTTTCCCGTGTTTCCGCTCTGCGAGATCGACGGGCAGAATTACATCGACGGCGGCTATGCCGACAATCTCCCGATCAGCACTGCCTTCCGCCTCGGAGCGGAGCGGGTCATCGCCGTCGCGCTCAAGCCCGAGGCATTTGAGAAGACCTATCCCCGCCATCCGCTCGTCAAGCGCATCGTCCCGTCCCGTCCGCTCGGCCCGTTCCTCGATTTCTCGCGCGACGTGCTCGAGCGCAACCTCCGTCTCGGCTATGTGGACACAATGCGCGCCTTTGACTGCTATCTCGGCAACCAGTATTCCTTCGAGAAGAGCGGGGAAGCGGTGCTCTTAAACGCTGCGCGCAAATATCTCCTCTGGCTCCTGCGGCTGGAGCTCGCCGAGCCGGAGAGCGGTGTGCAGGCAATGCTGGAGCGCTTTTCCGGCAATACGAAGCTCAATGACACGCTCTTCGCGCACGATCGGGGAGACCTGCTCTCCGCCTCGCTCACGGCGCTGGAATACATCATGTCGCTCCTCGGCTATGCGCATGAGGATATCTATGATCTGCACGTGCTGCTGCCCGCGCTGCGGCAGGAGCTTCTGTGCGAAAATGCGGCGCCCGCCGTGCAGCATGCGTCCGAGCTCGCGGCAAAGCTCACGCGCACCAACTGGGTTGCGCAGCTCAGGCAGCTCGCGCCCGGCGCCGGCGGCAGCGACGGGGAGATTCTGCTCGCCACGTGGCTCTTGTATCTGCGCGAGCAGGGAACGGAGGAAGAGCATGCCGAACAGTGACAACCATATTGATCTGCAGCAGACTCTGCACGATCTGCAGCAGGAGCTGACGCAGCTGCAGGAGGAACTGAATCACCGTCTGGTAGAAGTTCGCACGGGGAAGTTCTCCTTCCGCGCCTATGTGAAGACGCATCCGTATATGCTCCTGTTTCTGTATCTGCCGGTCTATCTCGTCTGGTTTTTCCTGCAGGAATACCATCTTGCCAGCACGGAAGGCTGCTTTGTCAGCTTTCTGCCGCTGGACAACGCGATCCCGTTCCTGCCCGGATTCATCTATTTTTACATCACATGGTATCTCTATCTGTTCCTTCCGGCAATCTTCTATCTCGTGAAGGAAAACGGCCCGGCGTTCACGCGCTATGCGCTGTTTATCATTCTCGGCTTTTCCGGTTCGCTGCTCATCTGCATGCTCTTTCCAAACTGCCAGCTGCTGCGGCCGGATCTCTCGCAGCCGGATTCCCTCTCGGAGTTCATCGTCGCCGCGATCTATGCCGCTGATACGCCCACGAACGTGCTGCCGAGCATGCATGTGGTCGGCTGTCTCGGCGTGATGGCAGCCGTGTTCGACGGCGAGGACTTCTACCGCCGCGGACGCTGGTTCTTCGTTCTGTGGGGCATCGCCATCTGCGCCTCGACCGTGTTCGTCAAGCAGCACTCGATCCTCGATGTGATCGCGGGCGTCGCGTTCAGCGTGGTGCTGTATCTGCTGATTTACGTCCTTCTGAGAAAACCGCTCAACCGCATCGGAATAAAGCAAAAGACAAGGGACTGATTTCTCCCTTGTCTTTTCTGTTTTATAATTCCCGCTTCTGATAAAACCGGATGGCGAGCAGCCAGCTGAGGGCAAAGCATGCCGCGCCGATGACCGGAAACAGCCACAGGAAGGAGGGAAGACCTCCGCCGAACAGATCGTTCGCCACACCTGCCGATGCGCCGGAAGCGCCGCCAACGAGCACCAGCGTGGCATAATACCAGAGGCGGCCTTTCTCCACGCCGTATTTGAACATCATTGGGAGACTCACCGCGCTCACAAACAGCGCCAGTCCGAAAATGCCGCAGAGCAGCGAAAGGAGCATCTCCATCGGATAGCGCCGGACGATCAGATGCAGCAGCAGCGTCAGCGCCAGCATGACGGTCATGCAGCCGAGTCCCAGCAGATACTTCGCGCTCACAAGCTGCGCTCTCGAAACCGGAAGCGCGCCGCTGAATTCCTGCCATTTGCTGCGCTCGTCATAGCTCAGCAGCGTGGACGGCAGAAGACCCGAGATCATGATCGGCATGAGCATGAAGAAGGCGTTGTCCAGCGAGATTGCGCTCATGGCAATGAAGATCACGCAGATGAACGCAAATGCCCGTGTCGCCCGCATGAGCATCAGAAGCTCCTTTTTCATCAGTCCCTTCATTGTGCGTCGCCTCCCTTCACCATGAATACAAACAGCTCCTCGATCCCGATGGGAGAGAGCTGGAGATCCCCCGCGGCCTCCCGCCGGAGAATCACCTCGGCCCCGTATGGGGTCTCTTTTTTACCGATGACTGCTGCCGGGTCGAGCGCACGCAGCGTCTCGAGATCGCAGCGCAGCAGGCCGTATTCCTCATACAGCGCGTCCTTCTCCTCGTTCAGGAGCAACTGCCCCTTGTGGAGAAAGGCAATGTAATCGCAGAGCTTTTCCAGATCGCTCACGATGTGGCTAGAGAGCAGGATGCTGTGATTCGCCTCGCGCGTGAACTCCGAGAGGATCGTGACCACCTCGTCGCGCACCACCGGGTCGAGTCCGGAGGTCGGCTCGTCGAGAATCAGCAGCCGCGCGTGGTGGCTCATGGCGGCGGCGATGGCAAGCTTCATCTTCATGCCCTTGGAAAAGTCGCTGAATTTCTTCTCCTGCGGCAGCTCAAAGCGGCGCAGGTAGTCCTGCCAGACGGCGTCGTCCCAATGGCGGTAAATGTCCTTGAGAAAGCTTCGGATCTCCTTTGCGTTCAGCATACTCGGAAAGCCCGGTTCATCGAGCACGACGCCGATCTCGTTCTTGTCGAGCTTCTTTGCGTCCTGCCCGAGGATTGTGATGCTCCCGGCGTCCGTGCGCAGGAGACCCAGCATGAGCTTGATGGTCGTGCTCTTGCCCGCGCCGTTTTCGCCGATGAGCCCGAGGATTGTCCCCTCCGGCACGACGAGATCTACCGGGCCGAGGGTGAAGTCCGGGAACGACTTTTTCAGTCCCTTTAATTCAATCGCATTCATACGAGTTCCTCCATTGCGTCGTGCAGCATCTCGCGCACGTCGTCCTCCGAGAGAGAGCAGCGCTTGGCAAGCTGCGCCGCCTCCATGAGCTTTTCCTCCAGCTGGCGCAGGTGCTCCTCGCGCAGCAGCGCTGGGTTCAGCCCCGCCACAAAGCAGCCCTTGGCGGGTACGGTGTAGATATATCCCTCGCGCTCGAGCTCCTCATAGGCGCGCTTCGTTGTGATCACGCTGATGCGCAGATCCTTTGCGAGATTCCGCATCGAGGGCAGGGGCTCGTCGGCAGAGAGCGCGCCGGAGAGGA
>CAMJHX010000141.1 GCA_946405655.1 uncultured Clostridia bacterium | reverse complement strand
GGGGAAGGCTTTTTTCTGTCTCCTTGCATTCTGCACCAATTTATTATACAATGAGTCCATCTCAACCGGTAGTGGAGGAAGGGTATGAAACTGAACTACAAGCGCACCGTATTGGTGGGCCTCGCGTTTTTCCTGATCTGCGCCTTCTGGCAGGCGTATGACAACACGATCCCCCTCATTCTGACGAACAAATTCGGCATGTCGCAGGCGCTCTCCGGCGTGATCATGGCGCTGGACAACGTGCTGGCGCTGTTCATGCTGCCGCTCTTCGGCGCGATCTCCGACCGGAGCCGCAGCCCGCGCGGTCGGCGCACGCCGTTCATCCTCTGGGGCACGATCATCGCGGTGGCAGCGTTCGTCTCGCTCTCGCTGGTGGACGCGGCGCAGCTGAAGAATCTCGGCGACATGGCGAAGATCGACGACCCCGCCGCGCTCGCGGAGATCTACGAGCTCGAGCAGGACGCGACGCTGCAGACGCCCGACGGCGAGACCTTCGTGCTGAAGGACGTGTTCACCGAGGAGGAGTTCACCCAGATCACGAGCCAGATCCAGGGCGACGAGAAGACCGTCACGAACCCGGATTACACCAACTACGTCACGCCCGCGCGTCAGGCCGTGGCGCACCAGATCGCAAAGGACAACCCGAGCACGCTGATCCTCTTCATCGCGCTGCTCTTAATCACGCTGATCGCGATGGCGACCTTCCGCTCCCCCGCCGTGGCGCTGATGCCGGACGTGACGATCAAGCCGCTCCGGTCGAAGGCGAACGCGGTGATCAACCTCATGGGCAGCGCGGGCGGCATTCTCGTGCTGATTCTCGGCATGGTCTTCGCCACCAGCAGCGTGAAAAACTCCCTCATGAGCTACAAGGTCTATTTCGGCGTGATCGCGGCGGTGATGCTGCTCGCGCTCGTCATTTTCCTGCTCACGGTGAAGGAGCCGAAGCTTGTAAGGCAGATGCGCGAGGATTCCAAGCGCTTCGGCATCGAGGCCGACGAGCCGGACGATCAGCCCGGCGCGAGCCGCGGGCTCTCCGCGGGCGAGAAGAAGTCGCTGCTGTTCATCCTCGCCTCCATCGTGCTCTGGTTCATGGGCTACAATGCCGTGACGAGCAAATACTCCGTCTACGCCTCGAACATTCTGCACAAGGACTACAATCTCACGCTCATCATCGCGCAGGCCGCGGCGATCATCTCGTATCTCCCGGTCGGCATCGTGGCCTCCAAGGTCGGCCGCAAGAAGACGATCCTCGCCGGCGTCGTGATGCTCGGCGTGTCCTTCGGCGTGGCGGCGTTCCTCCGCTCGGAGAGCCCGACGATGCTGATGAACCTCATGTTCGCCCTCGCGGGCATCGGCTGGGCGACGATCAACGTCAACTCCTTCCCGATGGTCGTGGAGCTCTGCTCCGGCGCGGACGTGGGCAAATACACCGGCTTTTACTACACCGCGAGCATGGCCGCGCAGGTCGTCACGCCCATGTTCTCGGGCTTCCTGATGGACCATATGGGCATGACCGTCCTCTTCCCCTACGCCACGATCTTTGTGGCGCTCGCGTTCGTCACGATGCTGTTCGTCCGCCATGGCGACAGCAAGCCCGTGGCCGCGAAGGGGCTCGAGGCGCTCGACGTGGATGATTAAAAACATTGGAGGATAGATTATGGATCGTTTGACAAAGAAACTGAAGAAGGGCGGCTATTCCGCCAACCGCCATCCGGAGAGCGAGCTGCAGGAGCGTCTCGACCAGTTCATGGGCGTGCACCAGTATTGGCTGGAGCAGGTGCAGGAGATGGAGCAGGGCATCGCCCAGACCTCCGACATGGGCCCCGAGGCCGATCTGACCCTCCTGATGCTCAAGGCGGCATACAACGCCATCGTCCGCATCGGCCGCCGGTTCGAGACGGCGCATCCGCTCACGGACAACGAGGACGATCTCGTCACGCAGCTCGGCAAGCTCGAGGATCTCTATGAGACCGCGCTGATGGAGCAGGAGGAGATCCGCGCGGGGCTCGAGGAGTGCAAGGACCGCGGCTACACGGACAACTTCGCCTACAACGAGCTCATGACCGCGAAGCTCGGTCTCACGGAGCTGATCAAGCGCTTCGAGATCGCCGTCGGCGAGCGCGAGGACGACCCCGACCCGCACCGCTACTGGCCCGAGAGCGTGAAAGAAAATGACCAATAAACAAGCAAATGGGACTGCTGCAAAACAGCAGTCCCATTTTATTTGTCCCGCGCAGTAAAAAGCGTGTCATTCTGAGCGGAACGAAGTGGAGTCGAAGAATCTTGGCAGAGCAGTTGGAATGACGCAGACGGCTCTGTTTGGCTGCCGTGCCAAGATCCTTCGACTTCGCGCTGCCGCGCTCCGCTCAGGATGACAGGATTCCATCATTCTTACGATTCCAGTTGCTTGCCAAGGAAGTTCGAGACGGCGTCGGCGAGCTTTTCTTCGGTCTCGCCCGCGTGCTCGCCGCCCTTTGGCTGCAGGAACGTGACGCAGCCGAGCACGTCGCCCTGCGAGAGGATCGGCGCCGCCACGGCGAGACACCAGCGCTCCTCCCCCTCCGCCACGGGCACGGTGCAGTCCCCGTGTTCGGCGAAGAGATCGCGCGACTCCATCAGCCGCTCGAGGTCGCCGCTGATGCGCTTTTCCACGAGCTCGCGCCGCGTCAGCCCCGACACCGCGATCACGGCGTCCCGGTCGCACACCGCCACCGGCCGCCCCGTCGTCCGGTGCAGCGATTCGCAGATCTGCCCGGCAAAATCCGCCAGCTCCCCCATCGGCGAATACTTGCGAAACACCACCCCCCCGTCCTTCTCCGTGTAAATCTCCAGCGGGTCACCGCCCCTGACAACATTGGCATGAAGAACCTTGTCTGAGTGATTGGAACTAGACTGAATTATGGTGAATGGTTCGATATTCTCCATGCCGTCGTTAAAATTTACGGCGTCCTCCGGGAGCGTTCCGCAGCGGAGCAGCGTGTCGATGTCGGGCTTCAAAAAGACCTCAATGTGATCCTCATAGACCTTGATTTTTTCGATGAGCAGCTGCAGGTCGTTGCGATCCAGCTTGCCCTTCTCCAGAATGTCGTCGAAGACCTCCAGAATCGTCTTGGCCGCGCGGTTGACCCGCACGATGGTGTTGTGCTTGTCGATGGCCAGATCGATCTGGTTCTGGATGCCGGAGATCCGGCGCACCAGATCGTCCTCCATCTCGTCGTACATCTCATCGTACATCTCTTCGCGATCGGGGTGCTTCATGATGTCGCGCAGGCGCTGGCGCTTGGTGGCCTTCAGCTCCTCCTGCAGGTCGGCGAGCACCTCCTCCAGATTGGCGGCGCTCTGCTCGGCCTCCTCCAGATCCGCGTCCTGCTTGGAGAGCTCCGTGTTCAGACGCTCCAGCATTTCGGTGGAGTTGTCCCGAACCAGTCGGATGTACGCCTTCAGGAGCTCGTCGAGCTTGTCCACGCGGATGTGATGGCTCGTGCAGCCCTTCAGACCGCGCCGGTGGTATTCTCCGCAGCGATAGGCGGGTTTCAGATCTGACCGGCTCATCGCCAGCATCGGGCTGCCGCAGTCGCCGCACTCCAGAAAGCCGGAGTAGACGTTCTCGTACTTCTTCTGCCCGCGGTAGTTGTTCTTCGACCGGCTCTGCATCAGCGCGCGCACGGTGGCGAAGGTGCGGTAGTCGATGATCGCCTGATGGTGGTCTTCGATCACGATGTGATCACTCGGGTCCACCTTGACGTCCTTGCCGTTGATCTTCTTGCGCTTGTATTTCGCCTGCCGGAACGTGCCGATGTAGAAGTCGTTCTCCAAGATGCCCTGAATCGTCACGATGGCCCATGCCGCTTTGATGATGCGCTTGCTCTCCAGACCCTCGGCCTCGCGGCGCATCCGCTCGGACATGCGCGGCGTCGGGATGCCCTCGTCCGTAAGGTGGTTTGCGATTTTCCGATATCCCCAGCCGCCCAGATATAGGCGATAGATCTCGCGCACGATCTCCGCTTCGGTGGGGACGATCTCAAACTGTTTCTTCGGCGTGATGCGGTAGCCATAAGGCGCGGCGCAAATCCACTCGCCGTCCTGCTGGCGGCGATTCACCACCGCCTTCACCTTTTTCGATGCGTCCGTGACCGGCATCTCGTTGATGAGGAACTGGAACTGGATCTTCAGCCAGTCGTCGTCGTTCGGGAAGTCGATCCCGTCGCCGATCGAAATGATACGCACGCCGTAGTCGCGCAGATCCTCCAGCTCCACCAGCCCGCGGCTGTTGCGGCGCGAGAAGCGGGAGAAGT
>CAMJHX010000140.1 GCA_946405655.1 uncultured Clostridia bacterium | reverse complement strand
CGGCGCAGCAGATCCGCGAGCGAGACGCCGGTCTTCGCCGCCGCGGTGCCGCGCGAAACGAGCATCTCATTGAGCGCTTCCGTCGGCGCGATGTGCGTCTTTTCCAGCCGCGCCATCTCAGACGCCACCTGCCGGTATTTCTCCTGCACGGCGGCATATTGCTCCTCACTCACGAGCCCGATCTCCCGCCCGATCGCGGCGAGGCGCTCGTCGGCGTTGTCCTGCCGGTGCAGCAGGCGGTATTCCGAGCGCGAGGTCATGATGCGGTAGGGCTCGTTCGTCCCCTTCGTCACGAGATCGTCGATCAGCGTCCCGATATATCCGTCCGAGCGGCGGAGGATCATCGGATCTTCGCCGAGGAGCTTTCGCGCGGCGTTCACGCCCGCCACGAAGCCCTGCACCGCCGCCTCCTCATAGCCGGAGGAGCCGTTGAACTGCCCCGCGCCGTAGAGCCCGGGGATCTTTTTCGTCTCCAGCGTCGGCCAGAGCTCCGTCGGGTCGACGCAGTCATATTCGATCGCGTAGGCGCAGCGGGTCATCTCCGCCTGCTCCAGCCCCGGGATCGTGTGCAGCATCTGCACCTGCACCTCCTCGGGCAGCGACGAGGAAAAGCCCTGCAGATAGAGCTCCTCGGTCTCCAGTCCCATCGGCTCCAAAAAGAGCTGGTGGCGCTCTTTATCCGGGAAGGTCATGATCTTCGTCTCGATGCTGGGGCAATAGCGCGGCCCGACGCCCTCGATCACGTGGGAGTAGATCGGGCTGCGGTCGAGATTCGCGCGGATGATCTCGTGCGTGCGCTCGTTCGTGTAGGTCAGCCAGCAGACCGCGCGGTTTTCCACCGGTGCGGTCGTCGAAAACGAGAACGCCTCGATCCCCTCGTCGCCGGGCTGCATCTCCATTTTGGAGAAGTCCACCGTGCGCTTTAAAATGCGCGGCGGCGTTCCGGTTTTAAATCTGCGCATATTGAGTCCGAGCTCCCGGCAGCAGTCCGCGAGCGGACCCGCGGCGGCGAGACCGTCGGGCCCCTCGTCGCGCAGCACCTCGCCCACGATCGTGCGCCCGCGCAGATAGGTGCCGGTGGCGAGGATCGCGGCGCGGCAGCGCCAGACCGCGCCCGTCGCCGTCACGACGGCGGAGACCTTTCCGTCCTCGGTCTCGACCGAGACGACCTCCGCCTGCTTCACGCGGAGATTCGCTTGCGTCTCGAGCGTGTGCTTCATCACGGCCTGATACCGCCGCCGGTCGGCCTGCGCGCGCAGGGAGTGCACCGCCGGGCCCTTGCCGCGGTTGAGCATCCGGTACTGGATGCAGGCCTTGTCCGCGGCCTTCGCCATCTCGCCGCCGAGCGCGTCCAGCTCGCGCACGAGATGCCCCTTGCCCGTGCCGCCGATGGCGGGGTTGCAGGGCATGTTGCCCACGGCGTCGAGATTCACGGTGAAGCACACCGTGTCGAGCCCCAGCCGCGCCGCGGCGAGCGCCGCCTCGATCCCGGCATGCCCCGCGCCGATGACGGCGATATCACAATTACCTGCGTTGTATCTCATAATGCCTCCGAGCGTGGAACGTGGAGAGTGGAGAGTGGAGTTATCGGAATCTCAACTCTCCACTCTTCACTCTCCACTCTTGATCAGTTTCGCAATTTCGGATTCACCGATGACGGCGAATCCGTTTTCCAGCAGCAATTCCGCCGTCACGCCGTTTCCCTCTTTGAGCGTTCCAGTGAAGGTGCCGTCGTAGATTTCGCCTCTGCCGCAGGAGGGACTGCGCTCCTTCAAAAGGGCCGCGCAGACGTCGTGCTCCCGCGCGATTTGCAGCGCCGCCTCCGCCCCGCGGCGGTATTCCGTCGTCACGTCCGCGCCGGTTTTCATCACGACGCGGCTGCCCTGCCGCTCGGAGGGCGTGCGCGGGGTCGAGAGTCCGCCGAGCACCTCCGGGCAGACCGGGATCAGCTTATACCGCTCGCGCAGCGCCCGCAGCGTCTCGGTCTCGAGCGGCCTGGACTTTCCGTCGTAGCGGCAGGCGTCTCCGAGCAGGCAGCGGCTGATTAAGAGCGCTTTCATTCGTCTCCCGCGCCGCGGCTGAAGGCGAAGCCCAGCAGCAGACCCACCACGCCGCCGGCGATGTGCGTCAGCTCGGGAAGCCCGGCCGTGCCGGTGACCGCCTGCAGGATCTCACTGCCGAGATAGAGGATGATCACGAGAATCAGCGTGATCGGGATCGCGCCGCCGCGCATGCTCGCAAAGGAGGCGAGCATCATCATGCAGAACAGCACGCCGCTCGCGCCCATGATCGTGGCCTCCGGGAAGAGGAACCACATGATCGCCGCGCCCGCAATCGCCGTGAGCAGCACGGCGAAGAAGACCTTCGCGCTGCCGAAGCGCTCCTCGGCGGCGGGGCCGACGACGAGCATGACGATGATGTTGCCGGTGCAGGTCGTGAGACTGGTGTTGCCGAGCACGTGCAGCACCGCGCGCGGATAGGTCAGATAGTCCGAGAGCGCGGATTTATAAAAGCAAAAGAGGTTCTGCGTCGTCCAGCCGTCGGTGAGCTCGTTGAGCGCGAGCGCGAGCAGGCTCAAAAGCGCGAATGTGAGCGTCACGGGGGCGTTATACCGCAGGGTGATGCCGTCGATTCTCTCTCTGTCCATCGTTGTGCCTCCTCAGAGCGCCTCGAGCGCCTTTTCGTAAGCCTTCTGGGTCCGCGCGTCAAAGCAGACCATGCGCACGCGGCGGATGGAGCTGTAGTGCTCGAGCGTCTCGGCGATGGTGCGGATGGCAATCTGGGCCGCCTGCTCGAGCGGGAAGTGGTAAACGCCCGTGCTGATGCTCGGGAAATCCACCGTCGCGCAGTGGTTTTCCGCCGCCACGCGCAGGCAGTTGCGGTAGCAGTTTGCCAGCAGCTCCGGCTCGCCGTGCTCGCCGTCGCGCCAGCGCGGGCCGGGCGTGTGGATCACGTGCTTCGCCGGCAGGCGGTAGCCGCGCGTGATCTTCGCCTCGCCCGTGGGACAGCCGTTCAGGGTGCGGCACTCCGCGAGCAGGGCGGAGCCCGCCGCCATATGGATCGCGCCGTCGACGCCGCCGCCGCCGAGCAGCGAGGTGTTCGCGGCGTTCACGATCGCGTCCACCTCGGACTTCGTGATATCGCCCTGAATGACCTCAATGCGGTTCTTGTTCATGTCAAATTTCCTCCTGTCTGCTCATAGAGCTTGTCCGCCATGGAAAGGAGCAGCTCGTGCAGCTCCAGATGGTCTTTGAATTCGTCCGGGATCGCCTCGTACCCCAGCTTCGCGCCGAGGAGGTTTCCGGCGATCGCGCCGGTGGAGTCGCTGTCGCCCTTGTGGTTCACGGCGGCGATGATGCCGGCGGCAAAATCATTCTCATGCCGGATCGCGCAATAGAGCGCGATGGCCATCGCCTCATCGCCGACCCAGCCCTCGCCGAGGGCGTGGATCGCGTCGAGCTCCGGCGTGTCCGCGTGCGCGAGCTCGATCGCCCGCTCCATCAGGTCGAGAAACGCGCGCAGATCCGGCGCGTTGGCATATTCATACGTCAGCGCAAAGAGCGCATTGCGCGCAGCCTCCTCGATCGGGAGATTCTCCACCGAGACGAGCTGGGCGACCATGTGGCCCAGCATCGCGCCGGGCAGCCAGCCGAGATCGTGGCTGTGCGTGAGCGCGCTGGTCTCCGCGCCGAGGATGGCGGCGTTCATGGGGTTTTCCGGGCTGATGAGCCCGGCGGGCGCGGCGCGCATCACGCCGCCGCAGCCCTTGGAGTGGTTGATCGGGTGCTTCGTGCTGCCAGGCTTTCCGCCGGAGATCGCGGCGAGGCACGTCCGCCCCGGCGCGCGGGGCGACCAGAGCGCCTGAACGTCCATCAGCCCGGAGCGGTTCTTTCCCGCCGCGCCGAAGGCGTGAAACTGCGTCATGTACCACTCGCCGTAGCAGTCCCAGACGTTCTGCACCTTGTCTTCCCCCGGCAGGAGCAGCCCTGCGGCGGTGAAGAGCGTCATCTGTGTGTCGTCTGAGATCTGGGCGACGCCGTCCGTGAGCCGGTAGGCGCGGATGCCCCCGTCGCCGTAGCGGCTGAAGATGGCCGCCTCGCCGATAAACTCCACGGCGTAGCCGAGCGCGTCGCCCGCGCCGCCTCCGACGAGGCAGCCGCGATAACGGTCCTGTCGATGCATGGAGACTCCTTTCTCAGTCGAGGTCGATCACGATCTCGCCGTTCGGCGCCGTGAGCGTGACGGCGGCGCTCCTCGCGCGGCGGGTCACAACGGCCTCGGCCACGGCGTCCTCAATGTCCTTCTGAATCGTGCGGCGCAGATTGCGCGCGC
>CAMJHX010000139.1 GCA_946405655.1 uncultured Clostridia bacterium | reverse complement strand
GCCATGCGCACGCCGTCCTCCGTGCACGTCTCGGTAGAGAAATCGACCGTCCGATGCACACGGGCGTCAGCGCCGGCATGCATCAGCGTACCGGACGCGTAAAACCAGCCGGTTTTGGCTGTACCGTGGTCGAGATACGCCTTCCCTTCCTGCAGCGCCGCAAAGCCGGTATAGCCGCTTTGACGCGCGGGAACGCTCTGCCCGCAGCGGTCGCAGACGATGGTTCCCGACGAGTGATCGTAGAAGCTCTTTTCGCTGAATTGGTGTCCGTCCGTGGAGCACTCGGACGCGAGCATGGTGAAGAAATCAAGCTCCTGATTATCTTCCGCGTTCCAGGCGCGAATCACAAGGCTGCCGGTCGTCGCCTCGGCGGACAGGCAGACGCTCTCCCGCGCCAGATCGCCGCACGCGAGATAAACCACGCCGTCGCCGCGAAGACTGGTATGCGCCTGTTCATCAAAGCTCTCGGCAGTCTCCCCCCCGATGAGCGCCGGTGTGCGCGAGTACGCGCCGTCAGAAATGGAAAAATGGATTCCTGCCTGCTCGATCCGACTCCGGTCGGCCTCGGCGATCGGAGTCGCCGTCAAAAGCACCTTCCACAGGCTGTGGCTCTGCGCGGCGTCGCGCGCAAGCCAATCCAGCGCAGCAGAATCGACCGTGCCGGGAATGACGGCAAAGTATACGCTTCCATATTCATAAGAATACGGCTTCTCCGGCTGCACCGCGACGGCTGCCGCCGCGCGTCCGGCGGTCTGTTCTCCCGGCACCAGCAGCAGCTCCGTGCTGCCGAGCACATCCAGCGTCTCCAGCCGCTCGCTCCATTCCGAAACGGAGGCGGCGTCCTTTACGGCGTCGCCAAGCTGCGCCGCCAGCTGCGGGTTCTGCCCGCCGATCCAGTCCGTCACAGAGTGCAGGCGGTCGCTCTCCGCCGAAGCCAGACTTCCCAGCACAGAGAATCGTGTGCTGTCCGAAAAATCACAAGCGGAGAAGTACTCCATCACAGACCAGTCCTTCTGGTCATAGGACACCTGAAGATAACCGGCCTTGCCGGGTTCCAGTCCGGTGATCGTGCAGGTGTTGATCTGCGCCATATCGCCGCCGAACGGAACAAGGGCGGTCGAAACCGCGGTCGGCTCCGCGGCTGTGAGCGCCTGCGGGCTCTCCGCCCAGCGGAGATAGACCTGATCGTGGATCGAAGAGATCCAGCTGACCGTCTTGCTGCCGTCCGCATTTGAATGCGCGCGGAAGGTCAGCGGGGATTCCAGATCCAGCGCCATATCTGCCACCGTCACCGTCACCGGGAAGGAGCAGCCCAGAGGACCGGACGCATACAGCACATAGCTGCCGGGCGCGGACAGCATGCTGCCCGGAACCGAAAGCTGTCCGAGCCAGTTGGTCAGACCGAGAAAGCTCTGATCGGCTTCAAGCACCTGCGCCTGCTGAACCCTGTTTCCGGCATAGTCGGTCACGCGGATCAGCGCCGTTTCCGTCATGCCGACGTACAGATCGTCCACCGTAAGCGTATAGGGTGCTTTCACCGGCAGCGTACGCTCCGCGAGCGAAAAGCCCTCGCAGTAATTCTGCATGTCGCTTCTGTCGCTCTCAGCCCAGACTGCAGGCAGAATATAGGTGAACACACTTTCGCGCGAGAGATCCGAAGGGACCGCAATCGTGACAGACGCGACATCCCGCGCGCCGCTGAGCTGCTTATTTGCCCGAACACGGAACTGCAGCAAGCCGCTCGCGGCGTCATACGCCACGCTGCTCTCATCCAGCGTGAAGCCGGACCCGGCTTCGATCTCAAATCCGTCTTCCCCCTTCATCGGGTCAACCGACATCGACACATTCAGAGCCGTAAGATGCGCGGCGTTCGACGTATGGATCAGAATGCTGACCTGTCCGCCCAGAGGCGCAAATTCGGAATCGGCGGAGACAGTGTAAACCGGAAGATCCGAGTCGGGATCGGCGATATGAACAACATACTCCGTTTCGGATTTATTGCCGTCATAGTCCCGAACCGTCACGGTGAGCTTATGTCTTCCGTTTGTGAGCGTCAGCGCCGCAGTCAGACTTGTGTCTGACGCATCCGTCAGGCAGTTCGCAATCCGATGACCGTCGACATACAGCGCGCAGGCATCCAGATCCACGCCGGACGGAGCCTGTCCGCTCTCCCCTGCGGGATCCGAAAATTCAAAATGATAATCCGCGGTTTGATCGTCCAGCGTCATGCCGCTGCTCAAATCTGACGGCGCATCCTCATGTGTGCGGCAGACCTGCGCCCTGACAACGGTCGGAGCGTCCGACTCCGGGACAGGCGCCGGTGTCTCCGTCGGCGCTTCCGATTCGATCGGTTCAGACGTCTCCGCCGGGGGCTCTGTCGGCTCCGGGTCATCCAGATACGCAGCGCCGGCGGCAAAGCACTGCAGCAGCATCGCCGCCGCCAGAAGCACAGCCATCAGCAATCGTAATGTATTTCGCATAAGTTCCTCCTTTCTCCGGGTGGAACACGTTCAATTTGGATTATGTAATCCTATTTTAACTTGGACGCCCGGGAAAGTCAATTCGTTCCCAAAAATGGAAGACCGCCCGTAGAACCAAACGGGCGGCCATTTTATTTATTTGACGCTGAAGAGCAAATCTCCGTAGCTCGGGAACGGCCAGACGTCGGACGGCGTCATGGTCTCCAGCTGGTCAACGCTGATGCGAAGCTCCCGCATCGCCTCCAGCACACTGTCGCGGTAGTAGTCCGCGAGCTCCTGGCTTCCGCCGTGGACATTCCGCGCACCGAAGAGCGCGGCGTCCAGATTCTTGGTCTTGCGGAACGCGTCGGACAGCAGGCCGGACATCTCTGCCACCTGCTCCTGCTCAAATGCGCAGGTCGCGCTGGTCGTGAGGCTCTGGATGGCGAGCGCCGTGTCCGTAAGCTCATGGATATAGCGGCTGACCGCAGGGAGAATGAAGCGGCGGGACATATCGATCATCGTGAGCGCTTCGATGTTCAGCACCTTGCAGTAGTGCTCCAGATGGATCTCATAGCGCGCCTCCATCTCGGTGCGCGTATAAACACGGTGACTCGTGAAGAGCTCCACGTTTTTATCCGCAATGTAGTACGGCAGCGCCTCGGGCGTTGTGCGAAGATTCAGAAGCCCGCGCTTTTCCGCTTCCTCCAGCCACGATTCGTCATAACCGTTGCCGTTGAAGATGATGCGCTTGTGCTCGCGGATGACGCGGCGAATCAGCTCCTGCAGATCGCTCTCAAAGTCCTCGCTGCCCTCGAGCGCATCGGCATACTGCCGCAGGCTCTCGGCGACCGCCGTGTTGAGCACGACGTTGACGCCGGAAATGGAAGCGCTGGAGCCGGGGGCGCGAAACTCGAACTTGTTGCCCGTGAAGGCAAAGGGCGAGGTGCGGTTTCGGTCGGTCGTATCCTTCGGGAAGCGCGGCAGCGCGTGCACGCCGATCTTCAGCTGCTCGCGCTCCTTGCCGACGTAAGCCGTGCCGGATTCGATGGCGTCGAGGATCTCGGCAAGCTCCGTGCCGAGGAACATGGAAATGATCGCGGGAGGCGCCTCGTTTGCGCCGAGACGGTGGTCGTTTCCGGCGGAGGCAACGCTGATGCGGAGCATATCCTGATAATCGTCCACCGCCTGGATCACCGCGCAGAGGCAGAGCAGAAACAGCGCATTCTGCGCAGGGGTCTCGCCGGGCTCCAGGAGATTCACGCCGGTATCGGTTCCCATGGACCAGTTGTTGTGCTTGCCGGAGCCGTTGACGCCGGCAAAGGGCTTTTCATGCAGCAGGCAGACCATCCCGTGGCGGGATGCAACGCGCTGCATGGTCTCCATCGTGAGCTGGTTATGGTCCGCGGCAAGGTTTCCGTTGGTGAAGATCGGCGCGAGCTCATGCTGCGCAGGCGCCACCTCATTGTGCTCGGTCTTCGCGAGCACGCCGAGCTTCCAGAGCTCATCGTTCAGGTCGTTCATGAACGCCTGTACACGGGGCTTAATGATGCCGAAATAGTGATCATCGAGCTCCTGGCCCTTGGGCGGCTTGGCGCCGAAGAGCGTGCGCCCGGTATAGATCAGATCCTCGCGCTGGTTGAAGACCTCCTTGTCAACAAGGAAATATTCCTGCTCGGGACCGACCGTGGTGATGATGCGCTTGACGTCGTCCATGCCGAAGAGCTTCACCAGGCGAAGCCCCTCGCGGTTGAGCGCGTCCACACTGCGCAGCAGCGGGGTCTTTTTATCGAGCGCCTCGCCGCCGTAGGAGCAGAAGGCCGTCGGGATGCAGAGCACGTTCTCCTTGATGAAGGCGTAGCTCGTCGGGTCCCA
>CAMJHX010000138.1 GCA_946405655.1 uncultured Clostridia bacterium | reverse complement strand
ACGACGGCGCAGCTCATCACGTCCGGGTGACTGCCGATCACGCCCTCAATGTAGGCGGGGAAGACCTTGTGGCCGTCAAATTTGATGATCATGCGCTTGATGCGGCCCTTGATATAGACAAAGCCGTCCTCGTCCATGCTGCCGAGGTCGCCGGAGTGGATCCAGACCGTCCCGTCCGGATGCTTCACCATGACCTTCTCGGTCTCCTCGGGGTTGTTCAGATAGCCCAGCATGTTCGCCGGACCCGTGATGCAGATCTCGCCCTCTTCGCCGAAGCCGAGCTCCTCGGTTGAGTCGGGCTTAAAAATGCCCATCCGGTTCATCAGCAGGGGATAGCCCACGGAGAGCGAGCGGAAGTTGCCGTTGCAGCTGCAGCAGGCGGCGGAGGAGACCTCGCTCATGCCGTAGCCCTGGCTGAGCGGGAATTTCGCGCCGCGCTCCTTGAGAAAGGCGTTGAGCTTGCCCTCGAGACCGGCGTTCATCGTGTCGCCGCCGGAGCCCGCCGTGATGAAGAAGTCGAGCATGTAGCCGCCCTTCATCTCCTTCGAGTTCATCAGCTTTTCATAGTGCGCCGGCACCATCAGCGTGTGCTGCGGGCGGTATTTGCGGATGTATTTGCCCACCTGGTCAGAGTCAAACCGCGGGATGATGACCATCTCCAGCCCGAGCGAGAGCGGCATGTGCATGCTCGCCACCATGCCATAGCTCGCAAAGGCGGGGATGATGTTCATGAACCGGTGCGTCCGGTCATATTCCACGCCGCAGTAGCGAAAATCCATCGCCACGGCGTTGAAGCCGTCGTTCGAGAACATCACGCCCTTCGGCGCGCCGGTCGTGCCGCCCGTGAGGGCGATGCCGGCGAGCTGAAATTCGCTGTAATCCACCGTCTCGGGGCTCTGGCCCTCGCCCTTGCGCAGGAAGGTCTTCCAGTTCATCACGCGATCATCGTTCAGCTTCGGACAGCGCATCTTCCACGCGGCGTACCACTTCATGGGCCCCGCCGTCATGTCGTCGGCAGCGGAGAAGACCACAATGTGGTCGACCTTCGTGATCTTCACGAGCTCCGCGATCGGCGCCGGCGTGGTGAAGGTCACAAGAATGCGGCTCTTCGCGTTTTCGATGAAGCTGTTGATCACCGGCGCGGTGTAGCGCGGGTCGATGACCATCGCGGCGGCGCCGAGCTTGTTGAGCGCATAAATCGCCGAGACGAGCTCCGGCGTCGTCACGGCGCAGAAGGTCACGATGTCGCCCTTCTTCACGCCGAGCGCGGCAAAGGAAGCTGCCACCTGCTCGATGCGGTCGAGCAGCTCGCCATAGGTGATGTGGTTATCAAAATAGTGAATGGCGATCGTGTCGCGGTGCTCTGCGTTCACTTTCACCAGATGCTGATAGATCGATTCCTTCGGCAGCTCGGCGCGCCGGGCCTCCTCCGTGAAAAACTGCATCCACGGCTTGAGCTCCGACGGCTTGCGTGCGTTTTCCGCCTGCATAAGTAAACACTCCTTTTTGCGCTAGAATAACATTCTGAATTGTCACACAATTGACACCCAATCTCAAGCGTTAATCTTTCATTTTTTATATGGTTTTAGACAGATATCGCGAATAAGCGCCATTAAAAGACAAAAGTTCAGCACCGCATGCCATGCGGTGCTGAACTCAATTTTCACGTATTTTCAATTTCGTCAAACGTCCAGCTCGAGGAAGATGCGCTCTCCGGCGGCCGCCATCGCGCCGAGCACGCGCCCGGCCTCCGCCGGATCGATCGGGAGGTTTGCAGAGAGCATCCGGTTGAGCACGCTGATGCCGCCGCTGATCACATAGCAGCTGTAGAGCCGGTGGCGCTCCTCGTTGAAGGCCTCCCCCTCCTTGATGCTTCGCAGCTGGCGCGTCACCTCATAGATCGCGTCCTGCAGCCGCGTGTCAAAACCGGGGTCTCCGTTCGGGCCGTTTAAGAGCCGGATCAGATTTTCATGCCGTGCATAGACCTCCACCACCGCCTCGATCGCGGGGTACTGCTCCTCCACGCGGATCGGCGCTTGCTGGAGCTCCTCCAGCCCCGTGCGGATCTCGGCGAGGATGTCGTCCTCCACCTCGCCCAGCAGGTCATAGATGTCCTCATAGTGCGCGTAAAACGTCGTGCGGCAAATATTCGCCCGGTCGATCAGCTCCTGCACGGTGATCTTTCCGAGCGGCTTGACCGTGAGCATCTCCGTCATCGCCTCGCGGATCGCGCTGCGTGTGCGCCGGGTGCTGCGGTTGTCCTTGGATACTTTTCTCATTTGGAGTCACCTCCGTCGGTTCTGCCCTATATTGTTTGCTTTTGTACAAATTATCGCATATAATATGACGCAGATCATGCAAAGAAAAGGAGAATTCTCATGACGAATGAAGAAAGACTGCAGGAGCTCTTCGCCCTGCTCGATGAGATGGAGGCGTATTACCGCGTCCTCGGCAAGGTCAGCTTTGATATGGAGTGCTGCGCGCCGCCCGAGGGCATGGAGCGCGCAGGGGAGGACATGGCGATCCTCGGCAAGCAGGTCTATGCCATGACCCACGCGCCGCGCTATATCGAGCTGCTCGAGGCGCTGCACGCCGACGGAGAGGGACTCACGCCCGTGCAGAAAAAAGCGGTCGAGCATCTCTATGACCGCTGGGCGAAGGAGAAGAACATCACGCCCGAGCTCTCCTTCGAGATGGACATGGCGGCGAGCCATGCCTACAGCGACTGGCTCACCGCCAAGCAGAGCGCGGATTTCTCCAAATTCCGCGATTCTCTCGCGAACCTCATCAAATACCAGCGTGTGCAGATCGACCTGCGCGACCAGCACCCGGAGGGGTACTATAACACCTGTCTGGACGATATGGAAAAGGGCGGCAGCGAGCAGCAGCTCGATGCGTTCTTCTCCGCTCTGCGCGAGCGCATTGTCCCGCTCGTCCGCCGCATCCAGGCGGAGGGCAAGCCCATCCGCGAGGAATTCATGACCCGCCCGGTGCCGATCCCGGTGCAGGAGGCGTTCTCCCGCTGGCTGCTCGAGGTCGAGGGTCTGCGAAGCACCGCGCTCGTCCTCATGACGACGGAGCACCCCTTCACCACGAACTTCGGCCCGAAGGACGTGCGCGTCACGACGCATTATTATGAGGAGAACTTTGTCTCCAATATCTTCTCCACGCTCCACGAGGGCGGCCATGCGCTCTTCATGCAGAACGAGCCGGAGGAGATCTACGCCAACCACTGCTCTGATAATATGTCCAACGCCATGCATGAGACGATCTCCCGCTTCTTCGAGAACCTCGTCGGCAGAAGCGAGGGCTTCGTGGCGTTTCTCTATCCGAAGCTGCGCGAGATGACGGGCGACACCTTTGCCGACGTCACGCCGCGCGAGCTCTATGAGGCGGTGAACGTCGCGCGTCCGAGCCTCATCCGCATCGAGGCGGACGAGCTGACCTACTGCCTGCACATCCTCGTGCGCTATGAGCTGGAGAAGGCGTTTCTCAACGGCGAGATCACCGTCGATGAAATCCCGGCGCTCTGGAACGCGAAATATAAAGAGTATCTCGGGGTCGATGTGCCGAGCGATGCGGAGGGCTGCCTGCAGGACGTGCACTGGAGCGGCTACGGCTTCGGCTATTTCCCGTCCTACGCCCTCGGCAACGCCTACGGTGCGCAGATCCTCCACCAGATGAAAAAAGAATTCGACGTCGACGCCGCTCTCCGCGCGGGCGATCTCAAAAAGATCGGCGATTGGCTCAAAGAGCGCGTCTTCTCCATCGCCTCCATCTCCACGCCGGATGAATGGATCCGCGCCATCACCGGCGAGAGTCTGAACGTGGACTACTACCTGGACTACCTGGAGGAGAAGTTCACCAAGCTCTACGAGCTGAAGTAAAACAGGATCCGAGCAAAAACAAATCCCTGATCCGGTCCAAAACGGACCCAATCAGGGATTTTTTGTGCTCTGAATCGCGCAGGGCGGGTGCGATCAACCCGCCGCTCCGTCCTCGCAGCATCGCCCCCTCTCTGTCATCCTGAGGAGCATCCCGACGCGCGGGAAGCGCGCGACGTTCCAAGCTTTGCTTTGCCGACGAAGGATCTCGGCGGCGCGAGGTGGGATCTATCGCAGGATTCGGATGAAATGACCCGTCGCCGGGGGCGAGATCCTTCGACTCCGGCTTCGCCTTCGCTCAGGATGACACCTCATCCGTCATCCGCCTCGCGGGGGATCGGCGGATGCCACCTTCTCCTCAAGGAGAAGGCAAAGGCAGCGTAGTTCTCACAATTTCGAATTCCGAATTCCGAACTCCGCATTACTCCAGTTCTTCCATCAGCTTTTCCAGCTCTTTCGCG
>CAMJHX010000137.1 GCA_946405655.1 uncultured Clostridia bacterium | reverse complement strand
CCATGAAGAGGGCGTAGTCATCGAGCCAGCGGGCGTTTTCGCGCCGGAAGGCGGCAAATTCCTCCGCCATCATCACCTTGCCGCGCGCATACGCTTTGCGCAGGAGCGGAAAGCGGTTCCGGAAGAGCTTGCCGTAATCGACCTGCGCCGGATCTGCGCCGAAGTCGACGCCCTTGAGCTCGCTCTGCTTCAGCAGCCCGTCGGCGACGAGGAGATCGAGATCGACAAAATAGGGGTTGCCGGCGAAGGTGGAATAGCACTGATAGGGGCTGTCGCCGTAGCTCGTGGGCCCCACGGGGAGGATCTGCCACCACGCCTGATCCGCGTCGGCGAGAAAATCGATAAAATCATAAGCCGCCTGCCCCAGCGTGCCGACGCCGTACTTTGAGGGCAGGGAAAAGATGGGCAGCAGGATGCCGCTGCTTCGCTGCAGTTTCATATTGTTTACACTCCGTTTATCGGTTAATTGCCACACGGCACAATATAGCACAATGCCCAAATCCAGTCAACGGCAGGGCGTCGTTCAATGTTCGAGCGCTTCCGTAGGGGAGGGGCTTGCCCCTCCCGCGCAGAAGGACCATAGGCAACCCTGTATGTAAGGCGAATTCGCAGGATAAAAAAGCTGCGAATTCGCCTTACACGTGATTGGATTGAAACCCTGATTTGCCGGGAGGGGCAAGCCCCTCCCCTACATTTTTTACGGCGTTATCCCTTAACTGCGCCGGCCGCCACACCCTTGATGATGTGCTTCTGGCAGAGCAGATAGAACACGATCACCGGGATGATGCTCATGAGGATGAGCGCCATCGTAGCGCCGAGGTCGACGGTGCCGTAGCTGCCCTTGAGGTACTGGATGTGGATCGGGATCGTGCGGTATACGTTGATGTCCAGCACGAGCGCGGGGAGCAGATAGTCGTTCCAGACCCACATGATCTCGAGGATGCCGACGGAGATCATGGTGGGCTTGAGCATCGGGAGGACGACCGAGAAGAACGTGCGGATCGGGCCGCAGCCGTCGATCGCGGCGGCCTCCTCGATCTCGATCGGGATCGACTTGACGAAGCCGACGAACATGAAGATCGCGAGCCCCGCGCCGAAGCCGAGATAGACGATCGGGATCGTCCATGGCGTATTCAGATGGAGCTTGTCCGCCGTCTTGGAGAGGGTGAACATGACCATCTGGAACGGCACGACCATGGAGAACACGCACAGATAATAGATCGCCTTGCAGACGAGGGAGTCCACGCGGGCGATGTACCACGCGGCCATGGAGGTGAAGAGCAGAATCAGCGCCGTGGAGATCACGGTGATCGAGAGGCTGTAGGCCGCGCTCTTCCAGAACGGGTAGTTGCCGAAGGTCATGCCCTTGATGAAGTTCTTGAAGCCTGCCCACATCTCCCCGAGGGGGAGGGCGAAGGTGTCGGTCTTGACGTAGGTATTGTACTTAAACGAGTTGATGACCACGGTGAGCACCGGCAGGACATAGATGATGCAGATGACCGCCAGCACCACGGACATGATCGTTTTGCGCCGCCGTTCGGCGGAGAGGGTTTTGCCCTTATCCATTACTGCTGCACCTCCCTCTTGCGGGTATAGGCGAGCTGGATGAGGCCGAGCGTCGCCACGAGGATGAAGAAGATGACGGCCTTCGACTGCGCCACGCCCTTGGACGCGGAGTTGGAGCTGTAGAACGTGTTATAGATGTTCAGCGCCAGCATCTCGGTCGTCTTGATGTTCGTGCCGTCGGGCTGGATGATGAACGGCTGGCCGCCGGTGAGGGCGAGGTTCTGGTCAAAGAGCTTGAAGCCGTTCGTGAGGCTCAAAAACGTGCAGATCGTGATCGAGGGCATGACGTTCGGGATCGTGATGTGCCAGAGCGTCTGCCACTTGGTGGCGCCGTCGATGCGCGCGGCCTCGATCATATCGTCCGGCACCGCCTGCAGACCCGCGATATAAATGATCATCATATAGCCGATCTGCTGCCAGCACATGAGGATGATGAGTCCCCAGAAGCCGAAGCGCGTCTCCATGAGGATGCTGGTGCCGTAGCGGGAGAGGATGCCGTCGAAGATCATGCTCCAGATGTAGCCCAGCACGATGCCGCCGATGAGGTTCGGCATGAAGAAGACCGTGCGGTAGAGATTCGAGCCGCGGATGCCCTGCGTGAGCGCATAGGCGACGGCGAAGGCGAGCACGTTGATCAATATGACGCTCACCACCGCGAAGAGCGCCGTATACCAGAAGGCGTGGACGAAGGTGGCGTCCTTCAGCGCGGTGAGATAGTTTCCGAAGCCAATGAATTTTGCGTCCCGGATGAGCTTGAAGCTGCACATGGACAGATAGATGCCCTGAATGAAGGGCCAGACAAAGCCGATGATGAACGCCGCCGTCACGGGGCCGAGAAACAGCCACGACCACTTGCGCATGGGCTTTTTCAGCGGTTGACCGGCGGGGTGCTTGTCTCTTTTGCGGACGCGGTTGGGTTTTTCGGTTTTCCTGCTCAAGAGATCACTCCTCTCAGAGGGTTGATGAAAGGGGCGGGCGAAATCGCCCGCCCCCCTGATGTGTGATGCGTTGGTTTGTATGTGACGAATCAGCCGTTCACAGCGGCGTACTGGGCAGCCCAGCCGTCCACGAACGCGGTCTTGACGAGATCCCAGTTGGCGTCGGTGGGATCGGCGTTGTAGGCGTTCAGCGCGGAGACGAGGGCGGCGCGATACTCATCGACGTTGGGCTGGTAGTTCGTGGCCCAGTCCATGACGTAGTTGCCGGCGGCAGTGTAGGCGTCGGCGGCGGCGAGGAAGCCGTTGGTGCTCTCGGCAGCCTGCTTGTAGGGCATGACGCCGAAGGTGTCAACGAGCATGCGGGAGGCCTCGGGATCGGTGACGCACCAGACCATGAAGTCCATGGTGGCCTGCTGGTCAGCCTCGGAAGCGGCGCTGTTGATCGCCCAGTAGTTCTCGGTGCCGCAGTTCAGACCGGCCTGCTCCTCACCCTGCACGCCGCAGTAGTAAGGAATCATGGTGGCGTTCGGCACGGCCTCGGAGACGGCAGCGTACTCCCAGGAGCCGTTGACGAAGAAGGCAGCCTTGCCGGAGATGAACTCGTTCTCGGCGTCGTGACCGCCGGTGGCGAGATCCTTGCGGTCGGTCAGGCTGTTGGTGACGCAGAGGTCATAGAGGTTCTTGAAGTTATCGAGGTAAGCGCCCGTGATGCTCGCGGGGCACTCGGTCCAGGCAGCGCCGGCGGCCTGCTCCTCGTAATAGTACTCGAGGTTGGCCATGTGGCCGGTGAAGCGCCAGGAGGAGGAATCGTCCATGTCGCAGGAGGTGAAGGCGTCGAAGCCGAGCTCGTCCGCGCGGGCGTGGATGTCCTCCACGACGGCCTTGAGGCTGTCGAAGTTCTTAATCTCGTCCATCGTGTGGCCGGCCTGCTCGATGAGGTCGGGGTTCACGATGAGGCCGTAGCACTCATAGCAGTAGCCGATGGAGCAGAGCTTGCCGTCGGCGTCGAAGAGCTGATAGGCGTCGGTGTTGAGCTCATTGGCGATCGGGGTGCCGTTGAGGTCGAGGGCATAGTCGCCCCACTCCTTGACGGCGTCCTGGTTGCCGATGACGAAGAGGGTCGGAGCGGAGGTCTTGTCCATCTCGCTCATGAGGGTCTGGTTGTAGGTACCGGAGGCGGCGGTGACGACCTTGACAGGCACGCCGGTCTCCTCGGTGTACATCTTGGCGACCTCCTGCAGCACCTCGTCAGACTCGGGCTTGAAGTTCAGCCAGTAGACGGAGCCGTTGGAAGCGTCGCCCGCGGGCTCGGCAGAGCCCTGCGCAGGCTGCTCCTGCTTGCTGCCGCAGCCGGCGAGCAGCGCGAGGCAGAGAACCAGCGCCAGAACCAATGCAAGTGTTTTCTTCATGGGTTTGTGCATCTCCTTTTCAAATTGTATGTCCCGCAGGGGTCACAACTCCCTGCTTTACATAATATAGTACGCCGTCCAAAGAAAGTCAACATCTTTGACTAAAATATGGCAAAAATGACGGACCATTCGGGATAATGACCGTCTGCGCCAATTCCGTTCGCAGTGCGGTCACCTGTGGGCGCCGCATTCTCCGGCATGGCACGGCGGGCGCAAGCGACCCGCCCTACGCTCTGTTTTGGATGGTGCTTTGCAGGGGCTGGCGCCCGCGACAGCCCGCGCAGAATGCACCAATTCCACCGCCATTCTCCGGCGAATCCGTGCCGCACCACCGTAGGGGCGGATATCATCCGCCCGCGCGGTGCGGGGTAAAAACAAAACGCCGGACTGCGGCGCATTCGCAGCGCACCCGGTTTGCTGTAGGGGCGACCTGCGGTCGCCCGCG
>CAMJHX010000136.1 GCA_946405655.1 uncultured Clostridia bacterium | reverse complement strand
GATGCCGTTCATGAGCCAGCCGAGGAAGCAGGCGCGGTTGGTGCCCTTGACGTTCATCTCGTTGGCGGCGGCGATCATCGGCGGGATGGACACGCACTGGAAGCCGCAGTAAACGAGCGTGGCGCGGAAGATGCTGAAGGCGGTCTGCGGATGGAATTCAGCTGCCTTGACGCCGTACTCAGTCAGAAGATTGTTGATCATGCCGGCCTTCGCGATGCCGAAGATCACGATGAGAGCGGTGATGATCATGATGGCCACGGACAGGACCGTGGAGGCCGCGGCGACGAGCTTGACGCCGAAGATGCTCAGCAAAACGAGGATCGCGATGACCAGAAGGTTCAGCAGGGTCTTCGCGGCGCCTACATAGGAGATCCCGAGGAAGTTGGCGATGACGTTGCCGGCGCCGGCGACGGCGGCGGCGACAGCGGCCAGGATGATGATGATGTAGAAGATCTCGAACAGGAACTCCATCTTCGGGCTCGGATACAGAGCGGCAAAGGTGTCTCTGTAGTTGTCAAAGCCGTTGAGGCGGGCAAACTTCAGATAGATGCTCATGACGAACGCCAGAAGGCCCATGGAGATGATCGGGAACAGCAGGGAGCCGAGGCTGCCGAACTGCGAGAAGTAGCCCACGACCTGGTTACCGGAGGCGAAGCCGCCGCCGACGTGCGTGCCGAACCAGATGGACGCGACGGTGAAGGCGATTGCCCAGGACGCGCTCAGTTTTTTCTTGTCCATAAATACATTCCTCTCTCTAAGAATTGCTGACCTTCCTCTGCACTGTTGTTCTCTCCGTTGCAGCGCACGAAAGGCAAATCAGTGGCGTGTTAAAATATGAACAATCTATTAACACGTTTGGATAGATATTTTATATATCTTTCATAAAAAAAAGTCAACCTTTCACACGTGAGAAAAAAGCGGTTCTCCCAAATTTGTTGATTTGTACAAAAAACGAACACTCTCAAGAGCAGCAAATTAGTAAATCTGAGTCCCAAAAACTGGATGGTATTTCTTGCTGCGGATTCCTTTTAAAAATCTGTTGCCACTCATGAAAAATCGTGATAAGATACGGTTGAGCACAGAAAATTGTGGAAAATGTCAAAAACAGAATCATTCACTTGTGAGACTTGTGGAGGATGTACACGGTTTTTGCCCGTCTTTCGGAAAGGGAGGATTCCCATGAAGCTTGTTACCTATCGTTTTGAGGAGGCCGTCTGCGTCGGCGTCATGGACGAGACGCTCTCCGCCATCCACCCGATTCCCGGCTGCGGCGACCTCACGGCGCTGATCGCCTCCGGCGCGCCGATCGAGCCGGCAGAAGAGACGATCTCCGTCTTTGATGTGGAGCTGCTCTCGCCGATCCCGCACCCGGCGCAGGACGTCATCTGCCTCGGCATCAACTATTATGACCACGCCGCCGAGTCCGACGCCGTCACCGGCAAGAGCGACAATGTGCCGAAAAACCCGATCTACTTTGCCAAGCGCGTGAACGAAGCCGTCGCCCCCGGCGCGGCGATCCCGAGCCACAGCGACATCGTCGCCGATCTCGACTATGAGGCGGAGCTCGCCGTCGTCATCGGAAAGCCCGCTTACAACGTCTCCAAAGAGGATGCGCTCGATTACGTCTTCGGCTATACGATCCTCAACGACGTCAGCGCGCGCACGATCCAGTCGAAGCACCAGCAGTGGTACCGCGGCAAGAGTCTCGACGGGTTCACCCCCATCGGCCCGTGGATCGTCACGAAGGACGAGTTCGATGTGACGAAGCCCATGAAGATCCAGAGCTACGTCAACGGCGAGCTGCGGCAGAACAGCACCATCGACATGCTCATCTTCGACACGGCCTACTGCATCTCGGAGCTCAGCCACGGCATGACGCTCCAGCCCGGCACGATCATCTCCATGGGCACGCCAGCCGGCGTCGGCATGGGCTTCGATCCGCCGAAGTGGCTCCTCCCGGGCGACACGGTCAAATGCGTCGTGGAGGGCATCGGCGAGCTGGAGAACATCGTTGTGTGACAAATGTTACAGATAATTGTCCATCGGTTTGCTACGTTTGTGTTAAACCCCGCATTGGAGTGAAAACATATATTTTAAACAAAGGAGAGAAAACCATCATGAAATTCGCAATGTACGGTTCCGGCGCGGCCGGCAGCGTGTTCGCGTCCTACCTGCGCAACGGCGGCGCTGACATCATCCTCATCGACCGCTATGAGGCCCACATGAAGAAGGTTGCCGAGGAAGGCATGCTCTTCACCATCCATCAGGAAGAGAACGGCACCTATCACGACTATGAGAAGGTTCTCAAGGGCTTCCGTACCTACACCTCCGCCGAGGCTGCTGCCGAGGCAGAGGGCAAGGTCGACTGCATCATCTACATGACCAAGGCCACCCAGCTGCCGCAGGCGATTCAGGACTCCCTGCCTGTCGTCGGCGAGAACACCGTCGCCTGCTCCCTGATCAACGGTCTGGGCAACGATGACAACCTCTTCAAGGTCTTCCCGAAGGAGCGCTGCGTCATCGGCTCCGGCGTCCTGGGCACCCGCCTGCCCGAGCCCGGCCACTGCATCTCCACCCCCGCCGGCGGCGTGCAGATGAACTTCGGCGGCGCTGTCCGCAGCGAGCTCAACGACGCTGTCTGCGCCGAGATGCTCAAGTGCTACCGCGACGGCGGCTGCGACGCCTACTGGCGCGACGGCGAGCCGGGCACCGACAACAACATTTACAAGTTCATCTGGAAGAAGGTCTGCGTCAACGCGACCGTCAACACCGTCTGCGCCGTTCTGCGTCTGAAGATCGGTCAGGTCGAGGCCAACCCCTTCGGCCAGTGGCTGTTCCATGGCGTCATCCGCGAGACCTGCGCCGTCGCCACCGCGAAGGGCGTGCCGATGGACGCGGATGAGTTCATCGCCCACGATCATCAGGATATCGTCACCAACATCGCTGACTACTATCCCTCCATGTGCCAGGACGCGCTGTTCAACAAGCGCCAGACCGAGATCGACGTGCTCAACGGCAAGATCGCCGAGTACGGCGAGGAGCTCGGCATCCCGACGCCCTGCTGCACCGTTCTCACCCAGATCGTCCGCTGCATCCAGGACAACTACGAGAACCAGTACCTGGGCGACTACCTGTTCTACAACAAGTAAGATCACAATACGCAAAAGCAAATTCCCGCCGGATGGCGGGAATTTGCATAATCAGAGTATATTAGTTAGGAGTGAGGAGTTAGGAGTGAGGAGTTGTTCTAGTTTGTCATTCTGAGCGGAGCACGGAGTGCGGAGTCGAAGAATCTTGGCAGGGCAGCAAAACAGACGCTTGAGATTCTTTTTTGCTGCAGTGCCAAGATCCTTCGACAAGCTCAGGATGACAGGGCTTTGCTGCGCAGAAACCATTTGTCAACTCCTAACTCCTAATTCCTAACTCCTAACTTGAATCAGATAGAATCAAAGGAGTTTCTCAATGAAAATTGCAATGATCGGCTCCGGCGCGGCCGGCAGCGTGTTTGCCGCCTATCTCCGGCGCGGCGGCGGCGAGCTCTGGCTCGTCGATAAATATAAGGCGCACATGGATAAGATTGCCGCCGACGGACTCGTCTTCCGCACGCCGGAGGGGGAGGAGGTTCTCACCGGCTTCCACACCGCGCCCACCGCGCGCGAGATCGGCGTCATGGACATGGTCATCCTCATGGTCAAGGCGACGCAGACCGTCGACGTCATGGAAGATACCATGCCCTGCATCGGACCCGATACCGTCGTCGTCTCCCTGCAGAACGGCCTCGGCAACGACGAGGTGCTCGCGCGCTTCGTCGAGAAGGAGCGCATCATGTACGGCAGCGGTCTCATCGGCACGGAGCTCGCCGGTCCCGGCGTCTGCGTCTCCAAGCCCGAGGAGGGCATCCAGATGCACTTCGGCGCCGTCGTGAACAATCCGATTACCGATAAAGCGGGCAAGGCGCTCGAGGAGCTCTTCAAGGCCGGCGGCTGCAACGCCAGCTTCGATGAGGACGTGCGCCCCTATGTCTGGAAGAAGGTCATCGCGAACTCCGGCTATAACGGCGTCTCCGCCGTCATGCGCCTCAAGGTCAAGGAGGTCTTCGGCGATCCCTTCGGCATGAAGATCGTCCGCCACGTCTGGGAAGAGGGCTGCGCCGTCGCCGAGGCGATGGGCATCGGCGATCTCCGCCCGCTCATGGTGCTCGAGGAGCCCAAGATCCTCGAGGGCCTCGGCAACTATTATCCCTCCATGGCGCAGGACGCCGTGCTCCACCAGCGCCAGACCGAGATCGACGTGCTCAACGGCGCCATCGCCCGCTACGGCGCCCAGCTCGGCATCCCCACGCCCTACAACACCGCCATCGCGGATATCATCTCGTGCATTCAGAA
>CAMJHX010000135.1 GCA_946405655.1 uncultured Clostridia bacterium | reverse complement strand
ACCGTCTGATCGGCACGAACCCGATCATCCTCGGCTGCCCGACGACGAATCCCGAGCGCCCGATCGTCATCGACGTGTCCACCAGCGGCGTCGCCATCGGCAAGGTGCAGGCCTATCGCCGCGAGAACAAGGAGATGCCCGAAGGCTGGGCCAACGACTACGACGGCAACCCGACCACCGATCCGAACGTCGCCTACTGCGTGCGTCCGATGGGCGGTCACAAGGGCTATGGCCTCGCCGTCTTCGTCGATATGTTCGGCGGCGTCCTCTCCGACGCGCTGACCAGCCCCGAGATCCCCTTCGTCGAGGATATGCGTCCTGAGGAGACGGGCTTTGCCGTCATCCTGCTCGACATTGAGCACTTCATCAACGTCGACCGCTTCAAGGAGCATGCCTCCCTGTATGCGAGCCTCATCAAGAACAGCCGCGTCGCCACCGGCGTGAAGGAAATCTTCATGCCCGGCGAGATCGAGGCGCGTCTCCTGGAGGAGCGCAAGGTCACCGGCGTGGACTTCTCCGACGCGCTCGAGGCGGAGCTGACCGAGCTCGGCAAGAAGTGCGGCGCGCTTGCTCCCGACGGCAAGCTGGAGGATCTGCTCTGATTCCAAGCCACTTGTTTGGCCGAACCCGCGCACTGCGGGTTCGGTCAAATTTTCGGATTTCTAGTTACTTCTCAAACAGGAGGAAGATTGCATGGCAACCTATAACAAAATCACCCCTGAGATTGCCGAGCAGCTGAAGGCTGTGGTCGGCGATAAGCGTTTCTCCGCGGGCGAAGAGGTCGACCCGAACTACAGCCACGACGAAATGCCGATCTACGGCAAGTTTTTCCCCGAGGTCACCGTGGACGTGGAATCGACCGAGGAAGTGTCGAAGATCATGAAGATCTGCAACGACAACAAGATCCCCGTCACCTGCCGCGGCGCCGGCACCGGTCTCGTCGGCGGCTGTGTGCCGCTCGCGGGCGGCGTGGTGCTCTGCACGCGCCGGATGAACAAGATCCTGCACTATGACATGGACAACCTCGTCGTGCGCATCCAGCCCGGCGTCCTGCTGAAGGATCTGGCTGCCGACGCGCTCGCGCACGGCCTGATGTATCCGCCCGATCCCGGCGAGAAGACCGCGACCGTGGGCGGCAACATTTCCACCAACGCCGGCGGCATGCGCGCGGTGAAATACGGCGTGACGCGCGACTATGTCCTCGCGCTCACGGTCGTCCTCGCCGACGGGCGCATCATCGAGCTCGGCAAGACCGTCTGCAAGACCAGCTCCGGCTACAGCCTGCTGCACCTGATGGTCGGCTCCGAGGGCACGCTCGGCATCATCACCGAGATGACGATGAAGCTCATCCCGAACCCGGTGTGCGACGTCAGCTGCCTCGTGCCGTTCCCGGACGTGGACTCCTGCATCAAGTTCGTGCCGCACATCAAGCTCGCGAACCTCGACCCGCAGTCGATCGAGTTCATGGACGCCGACATCGTGACCTCGTCCTCCGCCTTCACCGGCATCCCGACCTTCCCCGAGCGCGTGAAGGACGCGGACGTGGGCGCGAGTCTGCTCGTGACCTTCGTCGGCTCTGACGAGGATGAGCTCGACCAGAAGCTTGTAAGGCTCGGCAAGATCGCCGAGGAAGCCGGCGCGCTCGACGTGCTCGTCGTCGCCACCAGCTCCAACAAGAAGGCCGCCTGGGCCGCCCGCTCGAGCTTCCTGACCGCCATCGAAGCCGACACGAAGCTGCTCGACGAGATGGACGTCGTCGTCCCCGTCGACAAGATCCCGGCGTTCCTCATCTACATCCGCCAGCTCGGCGAGGAGGAGGGTCTCACGATCCGCAACTTCGGCCACGCCGGCGACGGCAACCTCCACATCTACTGCTGCTCCAACGATCTGGAGGAGGACGAGTTCAAGCGCCGCACCAAGATCATCATGGACAAGGCCTACGCCAAGTGCGCCGAGCTCGAGGGTCAGGTCTCCGGCGAGCACGCCATCGGCCACGCAAAGATGCAGTATCTGCGCGAGAGCGTGGGCGAGGATGTGTTCCAGCTGATGGGCGAGATCAAGCGCGTCTTTGACCCGAACTACATCCTCAATCCCGGCAAGGTCTGCGACGCCTCTCTCATGAGCTGAGAAGAAAGGAGAACGCTATGCTGAAAATACTCGTTTGTGTCAAGCAGATCCCGGACGTGGATCTGGTGAAGATGGACCCCGAGACCGGCAACCTCGTGCGCGCGGGCGTGCCCACGCTCACGAACCCCCTGGATCTCAACGCGCTGGAGGCGGCCGTGCGCGTGAAGGAGCAGTACGGCGGCGAGGTCACCCTCATCACGATGGGGCCCCCGATGGCCGAGAGCACGCTGCGCGAGTGCCTCGCCGTCGGCGGCGACGATGCGATTCTCATCTCCGGCCGCCCCTTCGGCGGCGCGGACACGCTCTCCACCAGCTATTCGATCGTGAAGGCGGCGGACATGAAGGGCAAGTTCGACCTCATCTTCTGCGGCAAGGAATCGCTCGACGGCGCGACCGGCCAGATGGCCTCGCAGCTGGCGGAGCGCTTCGACGCCTCGCAGATCTCCTGCTGCTACTCGATCGAGCGCATCGCGGACGGCAAGATCCGCGCCGTGCGCGCGCTCGAGGACGGCAAGGAGACCGTGGAGGCGACGCTTCCGTGCCTGCTCACCGTGGAGAAGGACAACTTCTACGGGAGACTGCCGAACCTGAAGGCCTATCTCGACGCGAAGAGCGCCCCGATCACGACCTACACCGAAAACGATATCGATGGGCTCGACCTGAACAAGATCGGCGTGCCCGGCTCCGGCACGATCGTGCCGAAGATCTATCCGCCCGAGCTGCCTGAGCCCGGCCAGATCATCAGCACCGGCAGCGCCAAGTCCGACGCCAGACGCCTCGTGGAGATTCTGGCGGAAAAGGGTTCGATTTAAGGAGGGCAATGGAATGCAGAAATCTGACTACAAGAACATGTGGGTCTACATCGAGCACGACGGCAAGACCGCCGCGCCCGTGGGCCTCGAGCTCTGCTGCGAGCTGAGAAAGCTCTGCGACACGACCGGCGACAAGCTCTACGCCGTCATCCTCGGCGATCTGCCGCACGAGGAATGCGACAAGGTGCGCGAGTGCGGCGTGGACGGCATCATCTACGTCAGCGGCACCGGCTATGACTACTTCAACACCGACGCCTATGCCAACGCCTTCACGGTGCTCTCCAGAAAGTACAACCCCTCGGCGATCTTCGTCGGCGGCACGATCAACGGCCGCGACTTCGCGCCCCGCTTCGCCGTGCAGCTCGACACCGGCTGCACCTCCGACGCGATGGAGCTCGAATACGACCCCGAGACGGGCGACATTCAGTTCATCGAGCCCGCCGTCGGCGGCAAGATCATGGCCGTCATCACCGTGCCCGTCCTGCGCCCGCAGGTCGGCACGATCCGCCCCGGCACGTTCAAATACGCGCCGACCGGCCGCAAGGCGGAGATCGACGTCATCTGCGAGGAGATCAACTTCGATCCCGAGGCGATCCGCTGCAGGCACATCGACTTCACGCCCGACGATATCGACCCCGAGCTCGATATCGCGAACGCCGACTGCATCGTCTGCGTCGGCAACGGTCTGAAGGACTCCGAGCATCTGGAGCGCTACCGGGAGCTGGCGAGGCTCCTCGGCGGCAAGATCGGCTGCACCCGTCCGCTGTTTGACCGCGGCATCCTGCCCTACAAGCTGCAGATCGGCCAGTCCGGCGTCATGGTCAAGACGAAGCTCTACATCAGCTTCGGCGTCTCCGGCGCGGTGAACCACACCGCCGGCGTCGACGCGGATCTCTTCATCGCCGTCGACAAGAACCCCGAGGCGCAGATCTTCAACTACTGCGACTACGGCATCGTCGGCGACATGGATCAGGTCTGCGACGAGATGATCGAGCAGCTGAAGGCGAGACAAAAGTAAAACAGAGTCTGTAGGGGAGGGGCTTGCCCCTCCCGCGCAGAACAGATGACAGACACAGAAAATGTGAGGCGAATTCGTTCTCTCTGCGAATTCGCCTCACATCTTTTGCTATTTTAAACCGGAACGCCGGGAGGGGCAAGCCCCTCCCCTACGTTCGCCTTTTCGATCTCCGCGTATGAATAAAACACTTCCCAGAGGATCAATCCCTGCGCGGGGGCGGTCTTTCCTGCCGCTGCGCGGTCTCTCGCTTCCAGAATTGCGGGCATCGTCTCCGCGTCTCTTTCGCCGAGGCCGACCTCCATGAGCGTGCCGGTCAGGATGCGCACCATGTTCCAGAGAAAGCCGTTGCCGGTGAAGATCAGGCGCACCTCGTCTCCCAGCCGCTCCACGTCGATCGCGTCGATGCGGCGGACGGGGGATTTTTTCATGCGCTTATC
>CAMJHX010000134.1 GCA_946405655.1 uncultured Clostridia bacterium | reverse complement strand
GATTGCTCGTTCCGGCGGCGGGCTTTTCATGCGCGCGCCAGAGGAACGTGACCACATGCGCGCGGGTGCAGGCGCCCTCGGGACCGAAGTGCTTTTCGTCCACACCGTTGGTGATACCCTTTTCCGCCGCCCAGAGGACGGGCTTGTAGAAATAATCGCCCTCGTGCACATCCGCGAAGGGATTGCTCGCGCTCGCCGGCTCGGGGCAGCCCATCGCGCGCCAGAGGAACGTGACGACCTGACCGCGCGTGCAGGTGGCCTCCGGGCTGAAGGATGCCGCGCCGGTGCCGTTCGTGATCTGCGGGGTGTGGCTGACCGCCCATCTGACGGGCTCGGCATAGTATTCCTTCTCCAGAACGTCCAGGAAGGGATCGACGTAGGGCTCGGCCTTGCAGTGCACCTTCATGGTTCTGAGATGATCGTTGAATTCGCCGATGGAGACCTGCGCCCACTCGCTCTCGGTGCCCTCAAAGTACACCTGCGTGATCTGCTCGCCGAGCTTGCCGTCGAAGGCATAAGCGCCGATGGTTTTGATGCTCGCGGGGATGCGGAGCGTCTGCAGCCAGGTTCCTCCCGCAAAGCAGCCCACCGGGATCTCCGTCATGCCGGAGCTGAGAATCAGGGTCTTGAAGGCGCCGCTGGAAAAGGCGTACATGCCGATGCTTGTGACCGAATTCGGAATCTTCAGCGTTTCCATCTGCAGGCGCGTATCAAAGAAGGCATAGCCCTCGATGATATCGAGCTCATTCCCGGCGAAGGAGAGGCTGCGCAGATCCTGACAGCCGGAGAACGCGCTCGCGCCGATGAATTGGACATGCGGCGGAATGACGATGCCGGTCAGACCGCTGTCGATGAAGCACTGAGGCTCGAGATACAGAAGGCTCTCCGGCAGCGTGATGGTTTTCAGCGCCTTGATGTGCGCAAAGGCAGCGCCGCCGATCATCTCCAGCCCCTCCGGAAGCACCACCGCGGTGATTTGATTGCTGTAGCGAAAAGCGCCCTGCCCGATCTCCTTGACTGGCGCGCCGCCGAGCGTTTCGGGGATGACGAGCCTGCCGCCCTCGGGCGCGGTGTACAGGCCCGTGACGATCGCCTCGCCGTTCTCGATTTTGTACGTGAGGCAGCCCTCGTGCTCATCCGCGAAGGCGGCGAAGGGCAGCAGCGCGAGGGCGAGCAGAATGACAAGCGCGATGCTCAGAATGCGTCTTTTCATGGGTTATCTCCTCCTTGTTTCGCATAAAAGTCGACCGCGGCGGGATGATACGGGATGTCCGTGACGCTCTCGGCGAAGCCCGGCTGCAGGAGCTTTGTCAGGTCTCTGTATGCCTGCGTGATCGTTCTGTTGCAGATCGTGGAGAGAATGTTCTTGACGTCGGCGTCCGCCGCGTCGTTTCGCGCGAGCAGCAGCGTGCAGACGGAGACGGTCTCATAAGACGAGGTCTCGCCGTTGGACTGCTCCCCGAAGGGATACGCCCGGTAATAGGGCTTGGCGGCGAGGAGCTCCTCGACGTGCGCCTCGTCCATGGTGACGACGCTGTAATAGAGATCATACAGCCGCTCCTCGCTCTGGAAGTCGGAGGTCGGGAGGATGAACGCCGTGTCGAGCTCGGCGTTTTTCATGGCATAGACCGCCTCGGCGGGCGTGAGATAGACGGGCGTGATATCCTCCTCCGTGAGCCCGTAGGCGCCGAGGATGTCGAGCGCGTTGTAGTACAGCAGCGAGCCCTTCTCCCCGATGGCGACGGTCTTGCCCCGGAGATCGTCAACGGTCTGGATCGAGTCATCCAGCGTGATGATTTCGATCTGCTCCTCACTCACGACGGCGAGGACGGAGAAATCCTGATACGGCGCGACGCCGGTATCGCCTCTCGTGCCGGTGAAGGCATAGCTTGCGGCGTCCGACCGGCAGAGGCAGAGCTGCGCCTCGCCCGCCTGCATCGCCGCGAGATTGGCCGCCGACCCGTCAGAGGTGAACGCCTTTACAAAGGTCGGCGTGTTGGCGGAGACCAGATAGGCGACGTCTTCGCCGAAGCGCTCATTGTCGGAATACACCTCGCCGCCGCAGGCCATGCGGAGATTGCCGACCGGCTGCGGCGCGGGCGGAACCTGATCCTTCAGCGCGCGATAGAGGAACGTGACGATCTGCGCGCGGATGCAGGTGAGATCCGGGCCGAAATGCTTCTCGTCCATGCCGTTGGTGATGTTCTTCGACACCGCCCAGAGCACCGCGTCGGTGTAATACTCTCCGGAAGGGACGTCGACAAATGGGTTGCTTGCTCCGGCGGCGGGTTTCCCCTCGGCGCGCCAGAGGAACGTGACCACGTGCGCGCGGGTGCAGGGGACGTCCGGGCCGAAGTGCCTCTCGTCCATGCCGTTCGTGATGCCCTGCTCGACCGCCCAGAGGACGGCTTTGTAGAAATAATCACTCGGCTGGATGTCCGTGAAGGGGTGCTCTGCGCTCGTCGGTTCCGGAGAACCCGCGGCGCGCCAGAGGAACGTGACGACCTGGCCGCGCGTGCAGGGGGCTTCCGGCGAGAAGGTCGTATAGGAGGTGCCGTTGGTGATGCTGTGCGCCACCGCCCAGCTTACGGGCTCGGCATAATACTCCCCGTCCGGCACATCGCGGAATTTCCCCTCCGCCACGCGCAGGAGCACCGTGAGCGGCATGCCGTTCGTGTCGCTGAAGCAGGAGACCGTGGTCTGGATGGAGATCCGGTCCCACACGGCGTCCAGCGCCTCGGGCGTGGAGGGCGCGCCGTTGTGATTCACGGTGCTCTCATCCTCGAAATACCGCCCGTCCTCGAGCTCGAGGAACGAATAAGACCAGTGGTCCGTCTGCGTGACCTCGCCGCGGGCGTAGTCAAAGAGCCAGAACTCGCCCACATCTTTGTAGGTCTGGCCGTAATAGTCGTCCCACGTGGAGGGATGATACGAGGATCTCATCGCCATGAGCTGCTTTCTGCCGCCGCAGCTGACGATGTTGATCGACCGATAGCTGATCGCATACTGATCGAAGTCGCCGTGCAGCGTTCTCGTGCTCACGAGGCACTCCGTCATTCCGTTCCGGACGGCGTAAAGCGAAGCGTGCGCACCGTCGCCGGAGGCGGTCTGGGCGGTGAGCAGCTCCGGGACGCCGTCGCCGTCGAGATCGACGAAGAGGCCGTTGGCGTTGTAGTCGCTGCGCAGGATGCTGCTGATCGTGAACTGATAGGGCGCGGTGGGCCAGTCTGCCGCCGCTGCCGCAAAGGGCAGCAGCGAGAGGATGAGGAGCCCGGCGAGCGCCAGGCTGAAGATGCGTTTTTTCATGGGGTTTGACCTCCTCCCTGTTCGGCGAAGAATGCCGCCGCAGCAGGGTGATACGGGATGTCCGTGACGGCGTTGGCAAAGCCCGGGAGCGAAAACTGCCCGCCCTCGGCGAAGGTCCATGCCATCTGCGCGATCGCCTGCTCATTGAAGAGGGCAGAGAGCAGATTGCGCACGTCGGCGTCCGCGACGTCATTGCGCGCGAGGAGCAGCTTTCGCGTGAAGACCGTGAAGGACGCGTCCGGCAGGCCCATGCCCTGAATTTCGAGCGAGGGGCGCTTGGCATAGAACGGCGAGGACGCCGTGAGCGCGTCGATGTGCGCCTCGTCCATCTCGACGGTGTGGTACGCCAGCTGCGTGAGCTTGGCAGAGGACCAGAACGAGCGGTTGAGCAGGACGCAGGCGGAGTCCACCTCGCCCTCCTTCATGGCGGCGACGGCGTCATAGGGATCGAGATACACGGGCGTGACGTCCGCCTCCGTCATGCCGTAAACGCCGAGGATGTCCATGGCGTTAAAGTACGCGGCGGAGCCCTTTTCCCCGACGGCGACCGCCTTGCCCCGGAGGTCCTCAATGGTGTGGATGTTTTTGTCCGTGGTGATGAAGCAGACGAGATCCAGATAGAGCGCGGCAAGGACGGAGAAGTCCTGATACGCCCCGGCGTCGGCATACATGCGCGTGCCGCTGAAGGCATAGCTTGCGACGTCGGACCGGCAGAGGCACAGCTGCGCCTCGCCCGACCGCAGCGCCGCGAGATTGGCCTCGGAGCCGGCGGAATCGACCGCCTCGACGAAGGTGTCAGAATTCGTGGAGATCCAGCCCGCGAGACTTTGGCCATAATCGAAATTCATCACGCCGCAGTCGGAGCCGCAGGCCATGCGGAGGTCGCCGACCGGCGGCGGCGCGGGCGCGGTCTGATCCGCGAGGGCGCGATAGAGGAATGTGACGATCTGCCCGCGCGTGCAGGTGAGCTCCGGCGAGAAGCGCCCCTCGCCCGTGCCGTTGGTAATTTCATGCTTCACCGCCCAGAGGACGGCGTCGGTGTAATATTCATCCGCCGGGACGTCCGAAAACGGATTCGCGCTCCCGGCGGCGG
>CAMJHX010000133.1 GCA_946405655.1 uncultured Clostridia bacterium | reverse complement strand
TCGGGCGCGTCGAAGTCATAATAGAAGCCGTCGTCGATGGCGGGGCCGATGGCGAGCTTGACCTCGGGATAGAGGCGCTTCATCGCCTGCGCGAGAATGTGGCTGGTGGTATGGCGATAGGTGTCGCGATACTCTTTGTTCTCGAAGGTAAACTGATTGTCCATTTTTGTCCTCCTCATGAAAAAACACCCCTGTACCGTCTCCGGTACAGGGGTGCAAAAAATTACAATTTCACACGGTTCCACCCTGTGTTTTACTCTTGACGCGCGGTAACGGGCGCGGCGCGGAGGTCCTTTTTGACCGGGCCTCGGCTCGGGAGCGGTGGACACGGTGCGCGCCGTCGGATCTCTTGCAGCCGGGAAGATCCTCTCTGCGTCGGGCGATGGGCATCGGTCGTCTCCGTCATTGCCTATGTGAGCGATATTATCATCAAACCCTTCGAATGTCAAGAGGCGGGAAAAATGCAGATTGGAGAGGGCGGATCTGATTTCATGCGGAGGTGGTCCGCCCCTCATCCACCGCTTCGCGGTCCCCCTTCCCCCGAGGGGGAAGGCTTTAAAAACCGCTCCCCCGTGGGGGAGCGGTTTGGAGTTGTGTCTGCGTCAGCCTTCGTTGATCGTGACAACGCGGACGATCGGGATGGCGAGGAAGTTGCCGCCGAGCGGGAAGGCCGTCTCGAGATAGCGGCCCGCCTCGGTGGGCGCGTCGCCGCTGAGATAGAGACCGTCGCTCGTGAGGCCGACGAAGAGGGTCTTGACGGTCTGCTTCTGCACCTTGCCCTCATAGACCGCGCTCGCGCCGAAGTCGACCTGATCGCCGACGGTGCTCTCCTTGGCGTTGACATCGTTCCACTGGAGGGAGACGCCGAAGAGACGCATCTTCACGAGCAGAACGCCCGCGCCGATGCCGGGATTGTAGTTGCGGTTGATCGCCACGGCGGAGACGACGTACGCGCCGGCACGGTCAGGCTGACCGATGGCAAAGCGCCAGTTATCGGCGATGCCGGCGATCTGCTGCATGCCGTCGACAAGACCGTTGAGCATATCAACGTCCACACCGGCGTTCTCGAGGATGGATTTGAAGAGCGGGGTCTCCGAAGCCTTCTGGAGCAGGTCGGTGAGCTGGTTGACGATCACCATGACCTCACCGACGGTGGTGCCCTCTCTCAGGCGCTCGGTCAGGGTCTGGCCGTTGCCGTAGAGTCTGGCATAGAGCGGATCGATGACGATCTCCATCGCCTTGCTCAGCAGCTCATTCTCGGGCGGCTGGAAATAGATGGTGGGCGCGAGATCGGTGGTGATGCCGGAGTAGAAGGTGAAGATCATGAAATCGTCTTCCGGATCGGTGGTGACGAAGTTCTCGCCCACGACCTGATCGAAGTACAGGGACGCGGACTTGACATTGACCTTCACATTCGCCTTGTTGACCGTGAGGGTGCCGGTGACCCAGTCGCCGCCCTGATAGCGGACGCGGACGATCTGATCGCTGCCGGCCTGAATGTGGTTGAAGCCGACGCCGAGGGTATTCTCCAGCGCATCCTGAATGCCGGTGGTAATGCGGGAAACGATCCCGTCAACAATGGACTGGCCGATCGGGACAGAGATCGTCGGCGCATCCCAGTAGCCGGTCTCGGCATTGACCCAGAGGTTCGCCCATTTCTCGACGAGGTCCTCGCCGAAGCTGCCGAGCGCGCTCGTATCGACGCCGAGCACATCGGCTACCGCGTTGGCGCCGAGGAAGGCGTACTCCACGTCGAAATCAGCCAGATCATAATCGGCGGGAATGCCGCTGGCGTCGAGATCGACAAGGGCTTTGACGGCGTCCGCCTTCATGACGGAGGCGTCCTTATTATAGGTGATCGCTGCGCCCTCTTTGAGGACGAGCTCGCCCGCCGCGCGCACCGGCATGCCGGCGAACAGCAGCGTGGCGAAGAGCAGGAAGGCCAGGACTGCGGCCAGCGCTCTCGTGGTTCTGGTTCTGGTCATGGGGGGTCTCCTCCTATTATAAAATCTCATGCTGGTATTGCACTGAGTTCATAGTATCACGACCAAATTTTGCTGTCAAAATGAAATTGACACCTTGGTGCAAAACTGTCAATTAGCACAATTTGGGAATTGCTTTTTCTGCAATTCCGCCAGACCCCTTTTTGCGATAAAATGACGCCTTTTCCATTCTGTAAAAGCCAGAAAATATTATGTAAAACGGCTCTTTTTTACGCCGCTCTTTTCTTCTTCTATCGCGCAAAAGAAAACGCCCGCTGCGAAGTGCAGCGGGCGTTTGGTTGGTTGTACGAATCAGTCGGTCACGTAAGGCAGAAGGGCGATCTGACGCGCTCTCTTGATGGCCTCGGTGAGCTGACGCTGATGCATCGCGCAGGTACCGGTCGTGCGGCGCGGCAGGATCTTGCTGCGCTCGGACAGGTAGCGGCGGAGACGGGCAGTGTCCTTATAGTCGATAAAGGTGCACTTGTCAACACAGAACTGGCAAACTTTTCTGCGTTTGCGGTTCTTGCTCTTATCTCTGTCAAAAGCCAAGACTGTTTCCTCCTTATAGAGTGATAATCGTTAGATCATTAGAACGGCAGCTCGCCGTCGCCGTCATCCAGCTCCGCGAAGGCGCTGGGGCCCTTGGGCACGTTGTCATACCCACTGGGCGCGGCGGGCGCGCTGTAGCTGTCCCGGGGTTCGGGCCGGGAATAGCCGCCGGAGGGGGCTCCGCCCTCGTCACGGCGCTTGGACTCACCGAAATACACGTTGTCCGCGACGATCTCCGCGCTGCGGCGCTTGCCGCCCTCGCGGTCGGTCCAGTCACGGATCTGCAGACGGCCGCTCACGACGGCCATGCTGCCCTTGGCAAAATACTTGGAGACGAACTCCGCCGTATGACGCCAGGCGACGCAATCGATGAAATCCGTCTGCTTCTCGCCGCCGTCGCGTCCGCCGAAATCGCGGTCGACAGCCACGGTAAAGCTGACCACCGGAAGCTGGCTCTGCGTATAGCGCAGCTCGGGGTCACGGGTCAGACGGCCCATCACAACAATGTGATTCAGCATGAGAGGTCCTCCTTACTCTGCGCGCAGGGTGATGAGAGAACGCATCACGCCGTCGGTAATGCCCAGAACACGATCCAGCTCGGCGGGGAAATCCGGAGCGCTGGTGAACTTCACGAGCACATAATAGCCCTCAGAGATGTAGTTGATCTCATAAGCCAGCTTGCGCTTGCCCATTTCCTCCATCTCGTCCAGCGTGCCGTTCTGCTCAACAAGGCCCTTGAACTTCTCGACCACAGCCGCAGTCTCTTCCTCGGACAGGTTGGGGTTGATGATATACATCAGCTCGTACTTTTCGCTTGTCTTTGCCATTTCGTTGCACCTCCTTCTGGTCTAATGGCCCGCACCCGCCGGTGCGAGCAAGGACTGTCCCTGATTTGGACAGGCTATATTATTATAGCGTTTTTTTTCGGATTGTCAATGGGTTTTTCAGAAATTTCGGTCAGAGTTGTCAGCGGTTTTTCCGCGTGGTAAAATGGAGAAAACGAAAGGAGGCGCTGCCAATGGCGCGGAAAATAAAAAAGCCGAAGCCGCCTCCGCTGTCGGTACCGGATCGGATTGTTTACATCATTCTGATCGGGGGCGGCTTTGCAATGATGCTCGGCTCGATTGTCCTGTATCTGCATTTGCTGGATCGGATCGCCGGCGCAGATGCAGACGCGCGGCTCTGGAAGAACACCACGGAAATGTGGATCATGCCGCTCATGCTCGCCCTCTATATGCCTGCACTCATTGGAGCCATTTGGCATCCGATGCCGATTTTCGGAAACAAGCGCGTAAAATACGGATTATATCCCTACCACGATTATGCGCCGATCTTTTCCCGGACGCGGCCGCTGAAGACGGCTCGGCCGGAAATCTGGGCAAAGAAGCACCGACAGACGATCGCGCTGCTGCTTGTCATGCTGATTGGAATTATCTTGTGTCTGCCGGGACTCTGCCCGCGCTATACCCTGCAGGCAGACGGCTCCATCCGGGAATACAACGTGCGGAATCAATGCGTGGAAACACACTGGCCAGCTGACATGACAGAGCTTCAGATCACGGCCTGGCACGGCATGCACACCAGAGGCCCTGAATTCTACTCGCTGCGGATCGACATCACTGCTGACGATGGGGAATCCTACCGCTTTGGCTTCAACCGGGATTATGACGCAGCGGCACTGCAGGCCATGCTGGACTTTCGCCGCACGATGGAGCGCCTGCATGTACCGGTTGTCATTCAGGCCGACGACTGGGACACGCATCTCTCCGTAAAGGAACTGCTGCCGCTGATTGCGCGGGATCAGCGGATGAGCGCGGAGGAGACCGCGCTGCTGTATGAACTGTTTGACGGCGCGTGAATGCGGCGGGTACGATCGGATTCGCCGGAGACGGGTGCGCGTCAAGGATGAATCTGCAAGGGTCGTCGAGGACGCCGACCCCTACGA
>CAMJHX010000132.1 GCA_946405655.1 uncultured Clostridia bacterium | reverse complement strand
AAGATCCTTCGACTGCGCGCTGACGCGCTCCGCTCAGGATGACAAGGGTTTGAGAGCGCATCATCAAAATAAAATCGGGCGTGTTTTTTGCAACACGCCCTTGCTGTCGATGGATCGCGCAGTGATGCAGACGCCGAATTTGTCGGTGGGATGCGGCGGGCGCAAGCGACCCGCCCTACGGCAGGCTCAACATTCTGCGAATGCGCCGGGGTACGGCAATGGATTCAGATGGTTCTGCACGGGCCGCCGAGGGCGTCGGCCCCTACGACGCACCTTTCAAATCAGGATGTAGGGCGGGGACCTGTGCCCCGCCGTTTTCCCGTCTGAACGCGGCGGCCCACGGGTGGCCGCCCTACGGCGGGTGCGATCGAATTCGCCGAAAAGAGGCGCGCGTTTTTACCCTGTTCTGCGCGGGCGGATACTATCCGCCCCTACATTACCCGTTCGCTCTGAACAGGAACGTGACCGCCTCGGCGCGGGTGCAGGTTTTGCTGGGGGCGAAGGTCGTTTCGGTCACGCCGTTCGTGATCTTCCGCTCCACTGCCCAGAGGACGGGCGCCTCGAACCAGCTGCCGGCGGGCACGTCGGTGAACGGGTTGGTCTTCCCTGACGCCTCCGGGCTGCCGGCGGCGCGGTGGAGGAACGTGACGATTTCGCTGCGGGTGCAGGGCTTGTCGGGCGAGAAGGTTTTGTCGCCCGTGCCCTTCGTGACGCCCTGCTCGACCGCCCAGCGGACGGCATCGGCATACCACGCGTCGGCGGGGACGTCGGTGTAATCGATCTTCGCGCTCGCGGCGGGCTCCCCGGCGGCGCGGTAGAGGAACGTGACGATCTGCGCGCGCGTCGCCTCGCCGTCGGGGGCAAAGTGCGTGTCGTCCATGCCGGTGGTCACGCCGCTGCGCACCGCCCAGAGCACCGCATCATGATAATACGCATCGTCCGCCACGTCCACGAAGGGATTCTCCGTCTCCGGCGCGAGCAGCTCCACGCGGACGTAATTGCGCTCTAGCGTCTCGGGCTCCTCCGCCCACGGGTCCTGATGCGTGACGGTCATGGCGCCGACGTCGAGCACGCGGTAATTGGCGTGGGCAGACATCAAAATCTCCTGCTCGCTCGAATGGGCGACGGCGTCGATGTTCACGGCGCCCTGCGCCTCGAGCGCCTCGCGCGAGGCGTAGATGATGAAGAGCGTATCGCCGAAGCCGCAGGCGACCGGCGCGTTCGGCGTGGTGGAGATCATGCAGGGGTCGGAGAAGGTGCTGCCGATGGCGGCAATGAGCTCTGATTGCGTCGGCACATGATCCGTCCCGGCGGCGGCCATGAGCTGGCTGTCGTAGACGCCGGAGTAGAGCACGAGGCTGTCCGGCATCTTGCCGCGGTGCAGCTCGGTGAACAGGCCGTGGTTCATCATGAGGTACATCTGCTCAAAATCGTCGCCGAAGAAGTTCACCGCCTGCGCCCACATGTCCGGATCGTGGTTCTGCACGGCGGTCATGGCCATGAAGTGCGGGATAACCTCGCCCTTGTAGCGCATGATGTAGGGGATCGTCTCCTGCGTCACGGGGCTGCCGTGCGCGGCGCAGTAGGCGAGATATTCCTCGCTCCAGGCGTCGAATTCGTTCTCGTCGATGGCCAGATAATCCGCGAAATCCTCCTCGCGGTAGAGGCTCTTGTCCCCTGCGGCGGAGGTGGTCTCCACAACCGTGGGGGCGGCGTCCCGCGCGGCGAGCGCGGAGGCGTCCGCCCCATCCTCCGCGCCGGGATCGACGAAGGCCTTGGGGTCGACCGCGACGGTGTCGGGAATGTCCATACTCTCGATCTGCGCGGCGGCAAAGGCGTAGGCGCGGATCTCTCTGAGGGATTCCGGCAGCGTGACCGCAGAGAGTCTGCGGCCCTCAAAGGCGAAGGAATCGATGACCTCCACCCCGTCCGGCACGGCGTAGGTTACGGCCGGCTCGCCCTCGTCGTCCGTGCCCGGGCAGGCGAGCAGGAGCGTTTTGCCGTCCTTCGAGCAGAGCGAGCCCGCGACCTCGGAGAAGACCGCGTTCTCCTCGTCGACGAAGACGCGCTCGATCGCCGCGCCGCGGAAGGCGTCGGATGCGAGCTCCGTCACGGAGGCGGGGAGGCTGATGCTCGTCACGCCGCTGCGCGCGAAGGACTCGCTGCCGATGGTGTTCACACCGTCGGACACGCTGAACCAGTTGAGCTTTGCGCAGCCGGAGAACACGCCGCGCGGCAGCTCCGGCGCGCTGACGGTCAGGCTCTCGATCGCCTCGCAGCCCTCAAAGGCGTATTCGCCGAGGGTCTCAAGCTCCGTTCCGTGGTAAAAGCTCTTGAGGCTCGTGCAGTGGGAAAAGGTGCGCTTGCCGATGCGCGTGACGCTCTCGGGCAGAACGATGCGCGTGAGCGCCTCGCACTCATAAAACGCGCGATCCGGGACGGCGGTCAGCTTGCTGCCGCGGAGACTCACGCGGGCAAGGCTGCTGCACCAGGCGAAGGCGAAGTCGCCGAGCGACTCCAGCGCCGGGGACAGCTCGATCGTGACGAGCGCGTCGCAGCAGAGGAAGGCGCCGCGGCCGATGCGCTGAACACCGTCCTGCAGATCGACCAGCGTGAGCGCCGAGCAGCCGGAAAAAGCGCCGTCCCCGATCTCGCGGAGCGAATCGGGCAGATAGACCTTCTTCAGATTGCCGCAGCACTCGAAGGCATAGTCGCCGATGCGCGCGATCCCCTCCGGGACGCGGACGGTGCGCAGGCACAGCAGCCCCCGAAAGCAGCCGTCCCCGATGGCGGTGACGGGCTTGCCGTCCAGCTCCGCCGGGATCGCGGGCGAGGCGCTGCTGCCGAGATACGCCGTGAGCGTGACGCCGTCGGCGCCGGTCTCATAGCGATAATCCGTCTGCGCCGCGAAGACCGGCATGCAGCCGAGCAGCAGCGCGAGCACGCAGACGAGCGCCAGAAGCGTTCTTCTCGTATGGTTCATGATATTCCCTCCTGTTTCTCCAAAGTGGGTAAAACCAGTATAGCACAATCTGCGTTCCCGCTCAACGAAATTCGCTGTTGCACCCGGTGTGTATTTTTGCTGTATTCTCGCGGGAACAATTGCGCAGGCAGTTCGTCCCAGAGACCGTGAGGCACCGCCTCAACAAAAGGAAGAAGGAGACAGAAAAAATGAAAAAGACCATTGCGCTGCTGCTCGCCGCCATGATGCTCTTTGCGCTGTGCGCCTGCGGCGCCAAGGAAGAAGCCGCCCCCGCCGGCTCCGAGGCCGAGGAAGCCGCCCAGACCGTCGATTACGGCGCGTCCGAGCTCTACACGACCGAGGAGATGGATTCCGCCATCGCCCTGATCAATGACCAGATCGGCCAGTGGGAGGGCGTGGAGCTCAAGAGCCTGCGCTACGCCGGCGACGAGGCCATGACCGAGGAGAACGTCGCCTGGCTCAACGAGCTCGAGGGCGCGGACAGCGAAAACCCCTTCACGCAGGTGATCGAGTTTGTGTCTGACTTCCACGTCGGCGCGGACATCGACCAGACCGTGCTCACCTTCGAGCCCGACACGGACTACACCGACTATCAGTGGTGGCTCGCCCGCACCGAGGGCGGCGAGTGGCAGCTGATGAGCATGGGATACTGAGCAACAGACGAAATCGACCGGGAGCGCTCTTGCGCTCCCGGTTTCATTTATGGTAAGATTTCCGTATCCGTTCAAAAAGGAACATCCTGCTGCTCAAATCGAAGGACTGGCCGTGGGCACGCAGCCGCGCGACGCTGTTCGTCCTGCTCGGCGCGCTCACGGTGATGACCGTCTTCACCTGGGCTGGGTGGAAAAGCCTGCTGCCGTTCGCCTCCGTCGCCATCACGAACACCGGCTACTGGACGCAGAACGCCCAGAAGATCCGCCTCGCGCAGCTGGTCGGCTCGCCCTGCACGCTCACATACGACCTCATCATCCGCTCCTGGGGCGGCGCGCTGAGCGAGGGCATCGCCATCGCGTCGATCCTCATCTCCATCTGGCGCTTCGGCTGGAACGATCTCGCGCAGGAGACGTCATGAAGGGTGACCAGACAACATCAAAAAGGAGAGAGAATCATGAAGAGAAATCATTTACTCGCCGTCATCCTCGCGCTGGCGCTGTCGCTGCTGCTCGCGGGGTGCGGCAAATCCGAATTCGGCGTCATTCAAAACGATCCCGACCGGATCGTAATCTCGGCGGAGAACGCCGAGAAGGAAGCCTTTTTCGTCACCGGCACGCTCGAGGTCGCGGAGGGGCAGCAGATCGTCGCCGCCGCGGATCTGGAGAAGGGCTCGATCCGCGTGGAGATCTATGCCGCGCCGGAGGGCGAGGAGAGCGTCAATGAGCTGACGGACCTCGGCGACGCGCTTTTGACCGGCGATCTCAAGACCGACGAGCGCTTCGAGGGCGGCATGGCCGCGGGCAGCTATCTCGTGAAGGCGATCTGCCTGGAGAAAGCCACCGGCTCGGTCGAGGTCACGGTGCAGGCGGGACAGTAAAAAGCAAAGGGCGGGGTTTTCCCGCCCTTTTT
>CAMJHX010000131.1 GCA_946405655.1 uncultured Clostridia bacterium | reverse complement strand
GATCCAGATTGTATCTGCCGTCCTTGATGACGACGACACAGCTCTTTTTGCCCTTGGAGACGACCGTGATCGGCTCGCCGCTGTAGCAGCCGAGGCGGAACAGAAACGCGTTCATCTCGTCGTCTTCGGTCTGGATCTCTTTTATCTCATAAGTCTTGCCGACTTCAGCTTCCAGTAAGGTCATTTGGGGTTTGCCTCCTTGAATTACCTAAGGTAAACATTCTTTAGACAACACTAAATTTCGTTAGCGCTCTCTAACTCAGATGTACTATATCATTGTCAGCGACAAAAAGCAAGCCCTTTTTAACAATTTGTTTTTTCATGAGAGATCAGCCGCACCAACGTAGGGGCGGATATCATCCGCCCGCGCAGGGCGGTCTGAGCAAACGGATGTATTTCGGCGAATTCGCAATTGGTGACCATCTGCCGTAGGGCGGTCCCCTTGGGGCCGCCGGGACCAATTCGGCAGTTACGGCGGCGGCAAGCCACCGCCCTACGTTCTCTTTCGGTGCGGAGCATCGTCAGCGGGCGACCAAAGGTCGCCCCTACAGCAGGTCTGTGTTCCGACAATATATTTCAGAAAGATTCAAGTTCACTTCTGTCCGGCGAAAAAACCGCCCGCCGGGGGCTCCCGGCGGGCGGTTTCTATGCTCTTTTTACTTTTTCAAATGCTTCTTGATTGCCTCGAACGTCTCGTCGCTGATGTCGTGCTCCACGCGGCAGGCGTCCTCCTCGGCCACCTTGTCGCTCACGCCGACCTGCTTTAAGAGCGCCGTCAGCACCTGGTGCCGCTCATAGATCTTCTCGGCCACCTCGCGTCCGGCTTCGGTCAGCCAGAGGAAACCATCCTTGTCCATGGTGAGATATTCGCCCTGCTTGAGCAGGCTCACCGCGCGGCTGACGCTCGGCTTGGAAAAGCCCATGTGCTCTGCCACGTCCACGGAACGCACGACCCGCTTCTCCTTGCTGAGAATCAGAATCGTCTCCAGATACATTTCGCCGGATTCCTGCAGATGCATAAGAAAATCCTCCTGTGCTTTCACTTTGTTCTGTTCTTTAATCTAACACACCCGGTCGGGAATTGCAAGCATACAGGAGAAATCTTTTGTCTGAATGGAGCATTGGTTGAGGATTGACAAACAGCGGCGCCGTGTGTATATTAATTTAGGTGTTAGCGAAAGCTAACAAATCTTTTTACTCATAAGTTTGCTCCGGCTAACTTTAGGAGACCATCATGCAATTGCAATTGATCGACATCCGGAAATCCTTCGGGGAAGGAGACAGCCGCACTGAGGTGCTGCGCGGCATCTCGTGTGCGATCGCCCCGGGCAGCATCACGATCCTGCTCGGCCCGTCCGGCTCCGGCAAATCCACTCTGCTGAACATCATCGGCGGCATCGAGTCGGCGGACAGCGGCTCGATCCTGCTTGACGGCAAGCCTCTCGACGCCCTCGGCGACCGGGCGCTCACGCGCTACCGGCGCGAGCACCTCGGCTACGTCTTCCAGGCGTATCACCTCGTGCCGAATCTCACCGTGCGCGAGAACATCGAGGTCGGCGCCTATCTCTCCGCGCACCCGCTGGATGTGGACGAGCTGCTGCGCCTGCTCGGGCTCTGGGAGCACCGCGACAAGCTGCCGAACCAGCTCTCCGGCGGCCAGCAGCAGCGCACGGCCATCGGCCGCGCCATCGTGAAGGCGCCGGATATCCTCCTCTGCGACGAGCCCACCGGCGCGCTCGATTACGCCACGAGCAAGGAGATTCTGCAGCTGATCGAGGACGTGAACCTGCGCTACGGCTGCACGGTGCTGCTCGTGACGCACAACGCCGCCCTGCAGCCCATGGCCGACCGCGTCATCCGCCTGCGCGACGGCGCGATCCGCGATGATGAGCAGCACGCGCAGCGCGTGCACGCCGCCGAGCTCGCGTGGTGACCGCCATGAGAGATCCGCTCAGACACCGCCTGCTCCGCTCCCTGCGCGAGGACTGGGGCAAATACACCGCGCTCTTTCTCTTCCTCTTCGTGCTCATCAGCTTCACCTCGGGCTACTTCGTCGCCGACGGCAGCATGCGCCGTGCCTACGACGAGAGCTTCGAGAAATACAGCATCGAGGACGGGCATTTCACCGTCAAAGCCCCGCTCACCGCGGAGCAGATCGCAAAGCTGGAGCAGGACCGAAACGTCACCATCGCGCCGCTGGAGTATCTCGACCGCGAGACGGAGGCAGAGCACACCGTGCGCTTCTACCGCCCGCGCGAGGAGATGAACCGGCTCGACGTTATGGACGGCAGACTGCCCGAGGCAGCGGGGGAGATCATCCTCGACCGGCTGTATGCCGAGAATAATGAGATTGCCATCGGAGACACATTCCGCGTCGACGGCACGGACTACACCGTCACCGGCGTCGCCGCCTTCTCGGACTACAGCGCGCTCTTCAAGAGCAACAATGACATGATGTTCGACGCGAATAAGTTCACCGTCGCCGTCGTGACGGGCGAGACCTTCGACGCCCTCGGCGGCGTCGGGCTGCAGCACAACTACGCCTGGCGCTGGAACGACGATCTCACCGCGTCCGAGGCGCGCGCGGCGTCCACCGGGCTCATGGGCGCGGTCTACCGCACCGCCGAGCTCACGGATTTCCTCCCGCAGTACCGCAACCAGGCGATCATCTTCGCCGGCGACGACATGGGCGGCGACTATGCCATGTTCCAGGCGCTGATCTATATTGTCATGGTCATTCTCGCCTTCATCTTCGCCGTCACGACGCGCAGCACCATCGAGCGCGAGTGCGGCACCGTCGGCACGCTCCGCGCGAGCGGCTATACGCGCTTTGAGCTCCTGCGCCATTATCTCACGCTGCCGCTGCTCGGCACGTTCACCGCCGCCGTGCTCGGCAACATCGTGGGCTATGCGTGGATGAAGAAGATCACCACCGGCATGTATTACCACAGCTACTCGCTCCCGACGTACAAAACCGTCTGGAACGGGGAGGCGTTCGTCCTCACGACGGTCATCCCGCTCGTCATCATCGCCGTCGTCACGTCGCTCGTCCTCTGGCGGACGCTGAAGCTCCCGCCGCTGCAGTTTCTGCGCGGCGAGCTGCGCGCAGAGAAAAAGCAGGCGGTCGTCAAGCTGCGGCACGGCGCGTTTCTCAACCGCTTCGGCACGCGCATCCTGCTGCAGAATCTCCCGGCCTACGCCATCCTTGCCCTCGGCATCCTCTTTGCGAGCGTGCTGCTCATGTTCGGCTGCATGTTCTCGCCCCTGCTGCGCCATTTCAACGACACGGTCGTCGACGCCAAGTTTGCGGAGTATCAGTATGTCCTCACCGAGCAGGCGGAGACCAATGTCCCCGGCGCGGAGAAATACTGCATCACATCCCTGCAGAACAACCGAAAGGAAACCATCACGATCTACGGCGTCGAGCCGGGGTCGCGGTACATCCCCGAGGTCGCGGACACGGCGCTGATCTCCGAGGGCTATCTGCTCAAATACGGCTTCAAGGCCGGCGATACGCTCTATCTGCGCGAGCAGTTCGCCCCGTCCAATTACTATCCCGTCACGATCGGCGGCACGATCGACTATCCCGCGTCGCTCAGCATCTTCATGCCCATCGACCAGTTCCGGGAGCTCTTCGATCTGCCCGAGGACAGCTTCAACGGATTTTTCTCCGATGAGAAGCTGGAGGATCTGGATGAGCGCGCCGTCGCCACCGTCGTTACGCAGGCGGATCTCACCGTCATGGCGGACCAGCTTGAGGACTCGATGGGGCGCATCTTCCCGCTCTTCGGGGGCTTTGCGGTCGTGCTGTATGTGCTGATGATGTATCTTCTCAGCAAAATGATCCTCGAGCGCAACGCGCGCACCATTTCCCTCCTCAAGATCCTCGGCTATACCGACCGAGAGGCGGGGCGGCTGTTCCACCGCGCGACGACGCTCGTCGTGCTCATGAGCATTCTCATTTCGCTCCCGATTTCGTATTGGCTCATTAAGATCATCTACCGCGCCGTCATGCTGGAATATCCCGGCTGGCTCACGCTGTGGATCGCGCCGTGGATCTGGCCGTTCATGATCGCGCTCGGCCTTGGCTGCTGGTTTGGCGTCATGGCGCTGCAGCGCCGCACGATCCGCCGCATCCCGATGGGTGAGGCGCTCAAAAATCAGGACTGACCCGGAAAGGAGCCAGACGATGAAGCCCAAACAACCCAAAGTCGCCCGCGCGCACGAGCAGCTCGCCGCCGCCGTCCGGGACTATCTCGATCAGCACCCGGAGCGCCGCATCACGCTCGCGGAGCTGGAGACGGTCTTCCACGTCTCCGGCACCATGATCAAATCCGCCTACCGCGACGCCTTCGGCGCGAGCCTCTATGCCGACACCAAGCGGCGCAAGATGCTCGCCGCCGCCGATACCCTGCGCCATACCAGCCGCACGGTCCTGGAGATCGCATGCAGCCTCGGCTACGACAACGCCAGCAAATTCGCCGCCGCCTTCCGCAGCATCTATGGCGTCTCGCCGACGGAATACCGGAGCAGTGTGGAGTGTTGAGAGTGGAG
>CAMJHX010000130.1 GCA_946405655.1 uncultured Clostridia bacterium | reverse complement strand
CCAGTAGCCGTCCGGGTCGGTGATGAAGTATATTCCCATGGAGGGATTTTCAAACTCGATACAGCCCATCTCCTCGTGCTTTTTATGCGCGGCTTCCATGTCCGGCGTCTCCATCGCGAGGTGATATTCAACCTCGCCGAGGTCATAGGGCTCGGTACGGTCGCGCAGCCAGGTGAGCTCCAGCTGGAAGTCCGTCTTGCCGTCGCCGAGGTAGACAAGCTTAAAGGATCCGTCGGACGCGAGCTTCTCGCGCACAGGCTCCAGACCGAGCGCTTCTTTATAAAACGCGAGACTCTTTTCCAGATCGAGAACGTTGAAGTTGAAATGGTTGAATGAAAACATATCGGTATTCTCCCTTATTGCAGTGCTTATTATGGGTCTATTATAAAACGAGGATCACAAAAGTCAAAAACAATTTTTAAAAAAACAGTTGGAATTGACTCTGAGAGAAGTTATAATAAGATTGATTTTATGTACGATCAGAAAGGCGGGATGCAATTTGGCAGAAGCGAGTTCCGATCGCTTTTTCCTCAGCTACGCCTCGGAGGACGCCGCGTTTCTCAGTGCTCTGACTCGTTGGCTCCGGCATTGCAGAATCTCCTGCTTCAATACAACTACCATTGAGGACGGCATCACTGCCGGAGAGGATCGTGCCGAGCAGATTCTGGATCAGCTGCATACAACTGGCTGCCTGATCGCCGTGATGAGCGACAGCTATCTGCGCAGCGTCATCTGTCTTTCAGAGCTCAGCGCGTTCTGGTACAGCGGAAAACCTGTGATTCCCATTGTGTTCAGTGAAGAAGCAAGGCAGACGCTCAATCGGCTCTTTGGCAAGGACCTCATCTATGTCGACGCCATCGGCGCTGCAGGCAGCGAGAAAAAAAGTCTGCTCTGCGCGCAGAGGCTGATCAGTGCCATCACTGCAAGAGGCGTGACGCTTCCGGAGGGCGCTCTGGAGGACGTCAAGGCGCTCTTCGAGGCCAACGGGCAGGCAAAGCCCTCACGTCCCTTCATTGGCAGCGAGAAAACGTATGATAACATTCTGCGATACTGCGAGCAGTTCGGGATTCAGCGCATTCAAAACTCCACCCTTCCCACGGGTGAGATCATCCGCAAGCTGCGCGGCAAGCGAGAGATTTTCATTCTCTCGACCACAGGAATGAATCTCATCAGCGGACTATCCTCGCGCTTTTTCGGTGAAGCGCTCCGCGCCGGGTGCGATATCACTGTACTCATCGCAAACAAGGCTTCTCCCTTCTGCAAAGACGTGGCAGAGATTGAAGAGCCGGAAAAGGCGCAGGACAATCTGGATCGGCTCTCCCGTGCCTTTGAAGACATTGTGTTTTTGCTGGACACGTGCGTGGAGCAGGCACAGCAAAAGGCCGGAGACAAGCCCATCGGTCGTGTGTTTGTGGGCAGCTGCCACACGCTGCTGCGTCAAACCATCACGCTCGGCGCGGGAGATGACGGCGTATGGGGCTGGCTCTCCATGACGCTTCCTCCTCTGCGCACCAACGACGGAACGCCGTCCTTCGAGTTTCTTGGTCAGCGCAGCGACGGTTCGTTTGCATCGCTGGCATACCGTCATGTAACAGAGCTGCGGGATCTAGCGCAAAGGCGGGGGACGCTCATCGATCTCGGCGCCACAAACGAGCGAATTACATATTTTGAGCTCGAGCACGACACCGCCCGTGAAAAATGGGCTGCGCTGGCGCAAAAGGCAAAGCTCGCCACGAATGAGAAGCTCACCTCCGGAGAGGGCGTACTCATCGAGGTGGCTGCCCAGCATCCCCTGCTCCGCAGCGGACGACCCGCGCCGGAATTCCGCGCGCGTCTGGACCAGGCCGCAGCGCTGTTTGAGGATCTGACCGAACAGGGTGAGGACGTCATGATCTATGTCCCCGGCAGCCTTCACTGTCACAAGGGCAAAGCGGACAGCGTTTCGCTCAGCGAGGCAGGGACGACTTACCTGAAAAGCAAGGGGATCCCGGAAGAGGCGCTGTTCGGCGATGACGCCAACCGCAGATACAAAGGCGATCAGGGCGTATACAATTCCGCGGACGAATGCTTTGTCGCGGCGCAGCTGTTTCTTGACGGAGATTACAGTAAGCTTTACTGCGTCTGCTCCCCCGGGCAGATGATGCGAAAGAAGCTGTTTTATATGGCGTTTGGCGTGATGCCGTGGTTCTACACCGTACCCACTGCAGGTCAGGCGCATGATGATATCTACGAACTGTTTTCTGCCATACCGGATGTAATCTACCGGGATCATACCTGGCAGGACTCCGACTCCCGCAACGGGAATCGAACCAGAGACGACAGAATGCCGGAACGGGTGTTCAGCGCCGGCAAACCCGCTGACACAGAAAGAGAGGAAAAGCCATGAGTAAGTCAACCTGCCCCGCCGTGCTGACGGCGAACGATCTGGGAGGGTTTCACGAGGGCTGGTCGATGGACGTCTGGAAGTACTTCGGCTGCCACAAAACCGAAGACGGCGCATACCGCTTTGCGGTCTGGGCGCCGAACGCCAGATCTGTGACGCTGGTGGGCGAATTCAACAACTGGGACCGCACGGCAGACCCGATGCAGCGGCTCTCCGACGGCACATGGGTGCTCGTGAAGGAAGGGCTGGAGCACAGCGCGCTCTATAAATACTGTGTGCTCGGCGCGGACGGCAGAGAGCGGCTGAAAACCGATCCCTTTGCCACGCACTGCGAGACCGGCCCTGCCACCGCAAGCCGCGTCTGGCCGATCGACGACTATCACTGGGGCGACCGCGAATATCTGCACAAGCGCGCGAAAAAGAACATTTTCCGCGCGCCGATGAGCATTTACGAGCTGCATCTCGGCTCTTGGAAGCGCACCGCAGAGGGCTATGTGATGAACTATCGCGACATCGCCGATGAGCTCGCCGCCTACTGCATCGATCTGGGCTACACCCACGTGGAGCTGCTGCCGATCACGGAATATCCCTTCGAGGGCAGCTGGGGCTACCAGGTGACGGGATATTTCGCCCCCACCAGCCGCTACGGCACGCCGCAGGATTTCATGTATCTGGTCGACCGCCTGCATCAGGCCGGCGTCGGCGTGATCATCGACTGGGTGCCCGCGCACTTCCCGCGCGACGAACACGGTCTCGCCCGCTTTGACGGCACGCTCCTCTATGAGTGCAAGGAAGAGCGCATGGCGAGCCACCCGGAATGGGGTACGCTGATTTTTGACTATGAGATGCCGGAGGTGCAGAGCTTCCTCATCTCGAGCGCTGCACTGTTTTTCGATATGTATCACATCGACGGCATCCGCGTGGACGCCGTGAGCTCCATGCTCTACTTAAACTACGGGCGCAAGGACGGCGAATGGACGCCCAACCGCGAGGGCGGAAACATCAACCTCGGCGCGGTGGATTTCCTTCGCCGGCTGAACACCACGATCCTCACGCACTTCCCCGGCGCCATGACCATCGCGGAGGAATCCTCCGCCTATCCGAGCGTGACGAAGCCGCCCTACGACGGCGGTCTCGGCTTCAGCTTCAAGTGGGACATGGGCTACATGCACGACACGCTCGATTACTTCTCCATCAATTCCTATTTCCGGAGCAAGAACCACAACAAGCTCACCTTCTCCATGATGTACACCTTCTCGGAGAATTTCATCCTCGCCTACTCGCACGACGAGGTGGTGCACGGCAAGAAGAGCATGGTGGACAAAATGTTCGGCTCCTACGAGGAAAAGTTCGCGACGCTGCGCGCGCTCTACGGCTATCAGTTCGCCCATCCGGGCAAGAAGCTCACCTTCATGGGCTCGGAGTTCGGGCAGTTCATCGAGTGGAACTTCAAGCAGGGTCTGGACTGGCTGCTGCTGAACTATCCGAAGCACCGCGAGATGCAGGACTACTGCCGCGCGCTCAACGAGTTCTACACCGCGCACCGCGCGCTCTGGGACGTGGATGACAGCTGGGACGGCTTCCAGTGGCTGAACGTGAACGACGCCGACCGCAGCTCGATCGCCTTCCTGCGCACGAGCCGGAACGGACACCGCGTGATCTGCGCCTGCAACTTCACACCGGTTGCCTATGATGATTTTGTGATCGGTCTGCCGAAAAAAGGCGTCCTGCGCGAGGTGCTCAGCAGCGACGACACCCGCTTCGGCGGCACAGGCGTTCACAACGAGCCCGAGATCCACAGCCGGGACGAGAGTTTCTACGAGCACCCCTTCTCCGCACATCTGAAGCTGCCGCCGCTGAGCGCAGTTTATTTCACCTTCACCGCCCGCTGACAGGAGGCCGAAAATGAAAGAATTTCTGAAAAACAAACTGACGGAAAAGCATCGCTGGGAGCTGCCGCGTGTGCTGCTCGCCGCGGCCGAATGCGCGCCGCTGGCGAAAACCGGCGGTCTCGCCGACGTGGTCGGCACGCTGCCGAAGTATCTCGCCGATCTCGGCATGGACGCGCGCGTCATCACGCCGTATCACCGGATCATCAAGGAGAAGTTCGGCTGGCGCGTCAAGCACATGACCGATTTCTACATCGATCTCGGCTGGCGGCATCAGTATGTCGGCATCGAGAAGCTCGT
>CAMJHX010000129.1 GCA_946405655.1 uncultured Clostridia bacterium | reverse complement strand
ACCCTCTCCTCGCCCCATGCGTTTTCCACGCGGCTGGGCGGGGTGAGCGCGGGGCATCTGGCGTCCTTAAATCTCTCCGTCCGCCGGGGGGATTCGGCGGAGAACGTGCGCTTAAACTGGCGACGCCTCGGCGAGGCCGCCGGGATGGATCTGTCTCAGGTCGTCTACGCCCGGCAGATCCACAGCCGCATCGTCCCGATCGTCACGCGCGCGGACGCGCAGAGCCCGTGGCTCGAGCCGCGCCATGAATGCGACGGCTTTGTCACCGCCGAGCCGGGGCTGCCCGTGGCGGTCTTCACCGCCGACTGCATCCCTGTGCTGCTCGAGGACGCCGCGCACGGCGTCGTCGCCGCGGTGCACTGCGGCTGGCGCGGCAGCGTGCAGGACATTCTCGGCGCCGCGCTGGAGCAGATGCAGACCCTCGGCGCAAAGCCGGAGGACGTCTCCGCCGCCATCGGCCCGGGCATCGGCGCGTGCTGCTTCGAGGTCGGCCCCGAGGTGGTCGAGGGCGTGGACGCGCTCCTCGGCGGCGAGACGCAGGGGCTCATCCGCCCCGGCGAGGGCGACCGCCTCTTCGTCGATCTCAAGGCCGCGAACGCGAGACGCCTGACGCAGCTTGGCGTCCGCCCCGACCGCATCGCCGTCTCCGACGCCTGCACCATGTGCGAGGCGGAGGAGCTCTGGAGTCATCGCGTCACAAACGGAAAACGCGGCGTGATGACCGCGGTGATTATGCTCTGACCAGTGAGGAGTTAGGAGTTAGGAGTTAGGAGTTGTCAAACGGACAGCCATAACTCCTCACTCCTCACTCCTAACTCCTAACTATTTGGAGGCCACATATGAAACGATTATTCATTCTTCTCCTCTCCCTCTCCCTGCTGCTTTGTGCCTGCGGGACGAAGACGGTGGAGCCGGAGATCAGCTATGATGAAGAAGAACCCGTCGTCGTCGACCAGACGGACGACATCTTCGCCATCAACTATAATTCTCAGGACAGCATGAACCCCTATGCCACGACGAACTCGCTCAACCAGATCGCGGGCCAGCTCGTCTATGAGCAGCTCATTCAGCTGGACGATTCCTTCCAGCCGCAGCCGGGTCTGATCGCCTCCTGGACGACGGAGGACGGCACGGTCTGGACGCTCAATCCGGACACCAGCCGCACCTTCCATGACGGACACGCTCTCACGGCGGACGATGTGGTCTATTCGATCAACACCGCGCGCGAGTCGGAGCTCTATACCGCGCGCCTGCGGAACATCACCGACGTCGCGGCAAATGAGGAGGGCGCCGTCGTCATCACGCTGAACCGCGCCAACACGCAGTTTCCCGTTCTGCTCACGATCCCGGTCATCGAGAACAACGCCATGAGCTATACCTATCCCTCCGGCACCGGCCCCTATCGCTATGAGGGCGACGGCACCACGCTCGTGGCCTTCGAGGACTATCCGAACGCGAAGGATCTGCCGATCGACAAGATCTATCTGCGCGAATACAGCACGATGGAGGACGTCATCAACGCCTTCGACAACAGCGATCTCGACCTCGTCTGCAACGATCCCTCCGGCGAGAGCGATCTGAGCTTCTCGAGCGTGAGCGAGTCGCGCCAGTTCAACACCACGAACCTGCAGTATATCGCCTTCAACACGTCGAGCCGGTTTTTCTCCAACCCCGAATACCGCCGCGCCTTCCAGACGGCGGTCGACCGCGCCTATGCCGTGAGCCTTCTGAATGACTGCGCCGTGGCGTCGGCGCTGCCGGTGCACCCCGCGAGCCCGTATTTCGATGAGACGCTCGTCGGCGGGCAGGGCTACGACATGAGCCTCACCGCCAGCGCCCTCACGGACGCGAAGGTGCTCGATTATGACGGCGACGGCGAGCGCGAATATCTCGCCTCCGAGGGCTCCACTGAGGCGACGGAGCTGAGCCTCTCTCTGCTCGTCTGCTCTGACAACAAGCAGAAGACCGCCGTCTGCAACAAGCTCGCCTCCGATCTCGCGCAGATCGGCGTGAACGTCACGGTCAACGCCGTGCCGTGGGAGGATTATCTCGCGGCGCTGAACATCGGCAACTTCGATTTCTATTACGGGGAGCTGCGCCTCACGGCGGACTTCGATCTCACGCCGCTGCTCGTGCCCGGCGGCTCGGTCAATTACGGCGATGTGACGAACCCGATCTATGCGGAGGCAATCAACGCCTATCTCGCCGCGCCGTCCGACACGCGCGAGGACGCCTGCCGCGCCATGCTCTCCACGATCCTCGATAACGCGCCGATCCTCCCCGTCTGCTTTGAAAAGCAGGAGGTCTGCGCCCACCGCGGCATCGTCGGCGGCCTCGCCCCGACGCAGAGCAACATCTTCCAGAACATGCCCGCCTGGGTGATCAATCTGGAGTGACGCATTGACTGAAAGAGAACGTAGGGCGGCCACCTGTGGGCCGCCGGAACTCGACGCACCGCAGCGGCGGGGCACAGGTCCCCGCCCTACGGAGGAACCATAAACACAATCTGAAAAGGAGGAGATTTCCATGACGGATCGAGAGCTGATCAATCTGGCGAAGGAGGCCTCGAAAAACGCCTATGTGCCTTACTCCCGCTTCCCGGTGGGAGCGGCTCTGGAGTGCCGCGGCGGCATTGTGTTCACCGGGTGCAACATCGAAAACGCCGCGCTGGGCAGCACCATCTGCGCCGAGCGCACCGCCGCATGCAAGGCCATCAGCGAGGGTCACCGCGACTTTGTCCGCATCGCCGTCTACGGCGAGGGCGAGGGCTACTGCTATCCCTGCGGCGCCTGCCGCCAGTTTCTGGCGGAGTTCGCGCCGGAGATGGAGGTCCTCTCCGCGAAGAAGGACCGCTATGTGTCCAATAAGCTCTCCGAGCTTCTGCCCCATACCTTCAACTTCTGATGGAACCGGAGCAGCTGCGCATCTTTCTCGCCGTCGCGGAGCATGGCAGCTTCACCGCGGCGGCGAAGGCGCTCTTTGTGAGCCACTCCACCACGAGCCGTGCCGTGGCAGCGCTCGAGCGGGAGCTCGAAGCGCCCCTCTTCCTCCGGCAGGGGAAAACCGTCACCCTCACCAAGGCAGGCGAGACGCTCAAGCCGGAAGCGGAGCGAGTTTTGATGCTCATGGAGGAGATTAAGGAGAAAGTAAAGAATAGTTAGGAGTTAGGAGTGAGGAGTGAGGAGTTGATTGATCTCAAATCGCCGCGAAGCGGCACCGTCAACTCCTAACTCCTAACTCCTCACTCCTACTTTTGAACGCATAATACAAAGGAGAAAGAAATCATGAAAAATTTAAAGCGCATTCAGGACGCCATCATCGCCTACGACCTCGACGCCGTTTTGCTCATTGACCCGCTCAACCGCTATTATGCCGCGGGCTTCCATACCTCGGACGGCGCGGTGCTCATCACGCGCGAGAAGGGGTATTACATCACCGACTCGCGCTATATCGAGGCGGCGCACAACGCGCTCGACGGTCTCGTCGAGGTCATTTTGAACGACCGCGCGCACCCGATCGGCAAGATCCTCCGCGAGCTCGTCTCCGACTGCAAGATCGAGAAGCTCGGCGCCGAGGACGGGAGCCTGACCTATCAGCAGTATCTCGCCTATGAGCGCATTCTCGGCCTCAAGCTTGTGCCCGCGCAGAACCTCATCATGTCGCTGCGCCAGATCAAGCAGCCCGAGGAGCTCGAATATATGAAGGCGGCGCAGGCGATCACCGATCAGGCGCTCAAGGAGGTGCTCCCGCTCATCCGCCCGGGCGTGACCGAGCGCGAGATCGCCGCCGAGCTCACCTACCGCCAGCTGCGCCTCGGCGCGGAGGGCAACAGCTTTGACCCCATCGTCGTCACCGGCTCTCACTCCAGCATGCCGCACGGCGTGCCCGGCGACCGCAAGATCGAGATGGGCGACTTCATCACGATGGACTTCGGCTGTCTCAAGGGCGGCTACTGCTCCGACATGACCCGCACCGTCGCGCTCGGCAGCGTCACGGACGAGATGAAAAAGGTCTACAACATCGTGCTCGAGGCGCAGCTCGCCGGCATCGCCATCGCGAAGGCGGGCGTCACGGGCGCCGAGATCGACGGCGCGGCGCGCGACCTCATCGCGTCCTACGGCTACGGCGAGTATTTCGGCCACGGCTTCGGCCACAGCCTCGGTCTCTATATCCACGAGGCGCCGAACTGCGCGCCGAACAACCGCGAGCCCATGCCCGAGCACGCGGTCTGCTCCGCCGAGCCCGGCATCTATCTGCCCGGCCGCTTCGGTGTGCGCATCGAGGACGTCATGCACCTGACCGCCGACGGCGCCGAGGTGCTCACGAAATCCCCGAAGGAACTCATCATCCTGTAACAGAAAATGCTTGCCAAACAGACGGTAATCGTGTAAAATAGTACAGACCATTTTGTAAAAAACACTTAGGAGGATTTAAGATATGATCACTGCAGGCGATTTCAGAAACGGCGTGACATTTGAGATGGACGGTCAGGTTATGCAGGTCGTCGAGTTCCAGCACGTCAAGCCCGGCAAGGGCGCGGCCTTTGTGCGCACCAAGATGAAGAACGTCATCACCGGCGCCGTGACCGAGACCAGCTTCA
>CAMJHX010000128.1 GCA_946405655.1 uncultured Clostridia bacterium | reverse complement strand
TTGCCGTGGCGCTTTGCGATCTTTGCCACGCCGCTCGGCGCCTTGCCCATCACGGTCTGCTCATCGAGCCGGCCCTCGCCGGTGATCACGAAGTCCGCGTCCTTCACATAGTCCTCCAGATGCGTCTCGTCGAGCACGATGCGCGTGCCGCTGTTGAGCCGCCCGCCGAGGAAGGTCAGGAACGCAAAGCCCAGTCCGCCCGCGGCGCCCGTGCCGGGAATCTCCGCGTCCGCGGCGGGGAAGGTCTCTTTCGCGAGCGCGGCGTAGTCGCCGAGCCACTTGTCCATCTGCAGGATGGCCGCGGGCGTCGCGCCCTTCTGCGGGCCGTAGATCGCGCTCGCGCCGCGCTCTCCGCAGAGCGGATTCGTCACATCGCAGGCGATGCGGAAGGTGCAGTCGCGGAGCTCCGGGAGCACATGCTCAGTCGTGATGCTTCTCAGCTCCTGCAGCCCCTTCGCGCCGAAGGCAACCTGCGTCCCGGCCTCGTTGAGGAGCCCGAAGCCGAGCGCCTGCAGCATGCCGATGCCGCCGTCGTTCGTGGCGCTGCCGCCGATGCCGACGATGAATGTGCGGCAGCCCTTCGAGATCGCGTCGCGGATCACCTCGCCCACGCCGTAGGTCGTGGTGTTCATCGGATCGCGCTCCGCGTCCGGCACGAGCGTGATGCCGGCGGCGCCGGACATCTCCACGATCGCGAGATTCTCCGCCGGCACGCGGCCGTAGGCGCACTCCACGGGCTTTCCGAGCGGGCCCGTCACGGTCACGTGCTCCATCATGCCGCCCATGCCGTAGGTGAGCGCCTCCACGGTGCCCTCGCCGCCGTCCGCCAGCGGACGCACAATGACCTCCGCCTCCGGGATCGCGCGCAGAATGCCCTCGCGGATGGCTTCGCCCGCCTCGAGCGAGGTGAGACTGCCCTTCAGGGAATCGATTGCTACAACAACCTTCATCTTCTGTTCTCCTTTCTGAGTCGATCGGTGGTTTTCGTCTTCTTGTCATGATTATAACAAAGCTTCCAAAGCCGGAATATATTACATAAAACAGATTTTATTGTATTATTTCGTTTTATATGGTATAAAGAACAAAAAAAGGAGGGGAGAGCATGGCGGAACGCATTCCAAAGCGCACCGCGCGCCAGATTGTGGAGGCGGTGCAGGACGTCTGCGGCTATGACATCAACTTCATCAACCCCGACGGGCGGATCTTCGAGAGCACGAATCCCGCGCGCGTGGGCAGCTTCCACGAGGCCGCGCGCGAGGCGGCGAAGACCGGCAGGACGATCGAGGTCACGGCGGCGGACGCCTATTTCGGCGCGCAGCCGGGCGTGAACATCCCGCTCAGTCACGCGGGCGAGGTCGTCGCGGTCATCGGCATCACGGGCGATCCGGAGTCGGTGCGGCGCTTCGGCGTTCTCGCGCAGAAGATCACCGCGCTGATCCTGCGCGAAAATGAGCTCGAGCGCCAGAGCAGCAGCGAGCGCGCGCAGATGGACCACATCGTCCGCGCCCTCGCGCTCGGCGAGCACATCAACTATGACTATTACTGCGAGTTCATGGCAGCGCACGGCGTCGCGCTCTCGGGAGAGCACACGGCGGTGCTCCTGCGCACGCACGCGCACGAGGAGAATCTCACCGCGCTCAAGAGCGATGTGACGCAGACGCTCCTGCGCGAGCGCGTGACGCTCTTCGCCTTCGTCTATCCGCACGAGTTCATTCTCCTGCCCGAGACGGCGCAGCTGCCGAGCCTGCTGCGCGCGCTCGAGACGGTGAGCGACGCCCACCCCGGCGCGCTGCGCATCGCCGTCGGCACACCGGAGCGGCTCAGCCGGCAGGCGCGGAGCTATGAGGCGGCGCGCATCGCCCTGCGCGCCATGCAGCCGGGGCAGACGCTCGCGCGGTTTGAGGATCTCGATCTCGAGATCCTGCTCGGCGCGGTGCCGATGGAGGAAAAGGCGCGCTATCTCGACCGCACGGTCTCCGGACTGCAGGAGAAGGATCGGCAGATCCTCCGCGCCTATTTCGGCGCGGGCATGCGCCTCAAGCAGGCGAGCGAGGCGCTGTATCTGCACAAAAACACCCTGCAGTATCAGCTCGACCGCATCCACCGCGAAACCGGCTACAATCCGCGCGAATTTGCCGACGCCGTGATCCTCTATCTCGCGCTGAAGCTCTGAAACCGCCTTGCGCGCGGCGCGGATGCATGATACATTGGTAAAAAAATCTCAGGAGGAAAAAGCATGAAACAACTCAAATCCACCTGCCGGCTCGCGGTCGTTCAGGCCGAGCCGAAGCTGTTTGACAAAGAGGCCGGACTCCAGCAGACGCTGGTCTTCATCCGCCGCGCGGCGGCGCAGGGCGCGGAGCTGATCGTGTTTCCGGAGCTCTTCATCCCAGGCTATCCGTTCGGCATGAACTTCGGCTTTTCCACCGGAAAGCGCACGCCGGAGGGCCGCGCCGACTGGCAGCGGTATTATGAGGCGTCCATCCTCGTCCCCGGTCCGGAGACCGAGGCCATCGGCGCCGCCGCGAGGGAAGCGGGCGCGTGGGTGAGCATCGGCGTCTCCGAGCGCGATGCGGTGACCGGCACGCTCTATAACAGCAACCTGATCTTCTCTCCGGAGGGCGAGGTCGTCTCCGCGCACCGCAAGCTCAAGCCCACCGGCAGCGAGCGCGTCGTCTGGGGCGACGCCGACCGCGGCTTCTTCCCCATGGCGGAGACGCCGTGGGGTCCCGTGGCGAGCCTCATCTGCTGGGAGAGCTACATGCCCCTCGCGCGCGTCGCGCTCTATCAGAAGGGGCTCACGATCTATCTCTCTCCGAATACGAACGACAATCCGGAGTGGCAGGACACGATCCGCCACATCGCCATCGAGGGCAAGTGCTTTTTCGTCAACGCGGACATGCTCATCTCGAAGGAGAGCTACCCGAAGGATCTGAAGACCTGGGAGCGCGACGTCTCCATCCTGCCGGAGCAGATCTGCCGCGGCGGGAGCTGCATCGTGGATCCCTATGGGCATTATCTCACCGAGCCGGTCTGGGACGATGAGGCGATCATCCTCGCCGATCTCGACATGACGCAGGTCTACGCCAGCCGCATGGAGCACGACCCCTGCGGCCACTATTCCCGCCCGGACGTGCTGGAGCTGCGCGTGAAGGAAGACTAAATTCAGCGCCAATCTGTCGTATTTCGCATATTATGGTAGACTTTTTGATGTTGCTGTGATACAATAATTCAGTTTTGTATCAATTGAAATTGGAGGAGTCGCTTTGAACAATAAACGAAACCGCTCTCTGGAATACGAGGTGGATCTCGCCGGGCTGCTGAATTCGATTCTGCAGCACTGGTGGCTGGTTCTCCTTGCGGCGGTCTGCGGAGCGCTGATCATGTTTGCCTATACGCGCTTTTTCGTCACGCCCCTCTATCAGTCCAATGTTTCCTTCTACGTCAACAACGGTCAGCGTTCGGAGGAGAAGATCAGCAACGCGGACATCACGGCCTCTCAGAATCTGGTGGATACCTATATCGTCATCCTGAAATACGGTACCACGCTGGATGAGGTGATCGAGGACGCACAGCTGAACTACACCGCCTCACAGCTTGCCGGAAAGATCGATTGCAAGGCGATCAACGGCACCGAGGTGTTCCAGGTCATGGTCACCGATCCGTCTCCGGAGATGGCGGCGAAGATCGCGAAATCGATCGCGAAGGTCCTGCCCAAGCGGGTGGCGGACGTCATCGAGGGGAGCAGCGTCAAGATCGTCCGCGAGGCGAACGTTCCGACCAGCCCCTTCTCTCCCAATACGAGAAAGAATGTGCTCATCGGCGCGATCGCGGGCGTCATCCTTTCCAGCCTCATCGTCTCGCTCCGCTTCATTCTGGACGACCGGATCAGAGACGCCGCGCGGATGCTCAAGGAGCAGTACTCCTATCCGGTGCTCGCGGTGATCCCGGATCTGACGGGCAGCTCCAAGGGATACTACTATCATTCTCAGTCTAAAGGAAGCTGATGGATATGTTCGGTAAGAAAAATACAAAAAAACGGAACGACACCCGGCAGGGCAAGCCGGATGAGCTGATCGGAAAGAACCTGAATTTCAGCGCGACGGAGGCGTATAAGCTGCTGCGCACGAATCTGTTCTTCTGCCTTCCGCCGAGCGATGAATCGAAGTGCCCGGTGGTCGGCGTCACGAGCTCCGTGCAGGGCGAGGGCAAGAGCACGACGTCCATCAACCTCTCATATATGCTCGCCGAGGACGGCAAGCGCGTCTGCCTCATCGAGGGCGACATGCGCGCGCCGAACCTCCGCAGAAGGCTGAAGGTGAATAACTCCATCGGTCTTTCCCATGTCCTCGCCGGGCTGGAGACCGTTCAGTCGGCGATCAGCGCAGTGCCCATCCAGGAAAATCTCCGCGTGATCACCGCCGGCGAGATGCCGCCGAACCCCGCGGAGCTTCTGGGCTCCGAGCGGATGGCCCGCCTGATCAATCTGCTGAAAAAGGCGTTTGATTATGTGATCGTCGATCTCCCGCCGATCACGGTCGTGGCGGACGCGCTGGCAGTTTCCGGCGCGCTGGACGGCATGGTGGTCGTGGTGGAGGACGGCGTCTGCACCAAGCGCGAGCTGACCGACGCCATGCAGCGTCTGGACGTCA
>CAMJHX010000127.1 GCA_946405655.1 uncultured Clostridia bacterium | reverse complement strand
CTCATGTTCCGCCCGCTGCCGAAGCATCTCGACGAGCGGAGGATCTGCGAGGCGCTCTCCCCCTTAAAGGACGTGGACGGCATGACCTTCGCAAGCCTCACGACCGTGTTCACGCGCAGCGGCGAGGGCTTTGCCCCCTGCACGGCGCAGAGCGTGGTGGAACTTCTGGATCACTACGGCGTCGAGATAGAGGGCGCGCGCACGGCGGTGATCGGGCGCAGTCTCGTGATCGGGCGCCCGGTGGCGATGATGCTGCTGGCGCGAAACGCGACGCTCACCATGTGCCACACGCGCACGAGAGACCTCCCCGCCGTCTGCCGGGAGGCAGAGATTCTCGTCGTCGCCTCCGGTCACGCCGGGTCGGTGACGAAAGATTATGTAAACCAAAATCAGACCGTCATCGACGTCGGCATCAACGCCGCGCCGGGCGGCGGCGTCTGCGGCGACGTGCTGTTCGACGAGGTGGAGCCGCTCGTGCGGGCGATCTCCCCGGTGCCGAGCGGCGTCGGCGCCGTGACGACAGCAGTGCTGTGCAAGCACGTGATCGAGGCCGCAGAAAAAACGCTTGCAAATGATGGAAATTAGGATATAATACAGCTGTAACAATTGGTCAGAGTAGGATCGACGCGTCAAGTGCCGCGGGATGGGAAGTTGCCCGCGGACGAAGCACGAAACCGTGCGCGGTGTCGGTTCGCATCCGCTGCCACAAAAAAGAGCTTGCGCTCCTTCCGTGGCACGCGTCACGAAAGGGGCGTTGTTGCTTTTATGAAAAAAAATCAGTTCTCCACCAAAATGCTCGCCGTAATGAGCATCCTCGTCGCGCTTGAGGTCATCATTGCGCGCTTCGGCACGATCCGGCCGACGCAGAGCATCAAGATCAGCCTCGACTTCATTCCGATCGTCGTGGCGGCGGTGCTCTATGGGCCCGTGCCGGCGGTGATCATCAGCATCCTCGCCGACGTGCTGGGGGCGTTCCTCTTCCCCGTCGGGCCGTATTTCCCGGGCTTTACGCTCACGGCGGCGCTGACCGGCCTGCTCTACGGGCTGCTGCTGCACAAGAGCCAGTCGCTGCCGCGCGTGGCGCTCGCCGTGGTGCTGCAGCAGACGCTCCTGAGTCTCGGCCTCAACACCTTCTGGCTGCACATCCTCTACGGCATGCCCTATGTGCCGACGCTGGTCACGCGGCTGGTGCAGGCGGGAATCGTGACGGCGGTGCAGCTCGTCGTGATCCCGCTGATTGCGAAAACGATTCAGGAAGCGGAGAGAAGAACCACATGATGACGGCATCAGAAGCCATTGCTTACATTGAAAACTACACCTGGAGCACAACCAGGCTCGGCCTTGACCGGACGAAAGAGCTCCTTCAGAAGCTCGGCGATCCGCAGAAGCGGCTGAAATTCGTGCACGTCGCGGGCAGCAACGGCAAGGGCAGCACCTGCGCCATGCTCGAGAGCATTCTGCGCGCGGCAGGTTACCGCACGGGGCTTTATACCTCGCCGTACATTCAGGAATTCTGCGAGCGCATGCGCGTAAACGGCGAGAACATTCCGGGCGAGACGCTCGCCGCGCTGACCGAGCGCGTGAAGGCGATCGCCGACGGGATGGCCGATCACCCGAGCCAGTTTGAGCTCGTGACGGCGATCGCGATGCAGTATTTCCTCGAGACCGGGTGCGAGATCGTCGTGCTCGAGGTCGGCATGGGCGGCGCGCTCGACTCCACGAACGCGATCGACGCGCCCGAGGTCGCCGTGATCACGAATCTCGCGCTGGAGCACACGGAGTACCTCGGGCATACGCTCGGCGAGATCGCCGCGACGAAGGGCGGCATCATCAAGCGCGGCTGCAGCGTCGTCGCCTATCCGAATGTACAGGAAGTCACGGACGTACTCGAACGCATCTGCCTTGAACAGGACGCGCCACTGACCTGGGCGGACTTTGACGCGATCCGACCCGTCGCGGACAGTCTGGACGGGCAAGTGTTTGATTATGTAAACCGATTCGGCCTGCAGATTCCCCTGCTCGGAGCGCATCAGCTGAAGAACGCAGCGATGGCGCTGAACGTGGTGGAGGCACTGCGCGCGCGGGGCTGGCAGATCTCGGACGAGGCCGTGCGGAAAGGACTTGCTGCGACAAAGTGGCCCGCGCGGTTTGAGGTTTTGCACCGCGCGCCGCTGTTTCTGCTCGACGGCGGGCACAATCCGCAGTGCGCCGAGGCGCTCGCCGGGTGCGTGGAGAAATATCTCCCGGGCTTAAAGCCGGTGTTTCTGATGGGCGTGCTCGCGGACAAGGATTTCGACGCGATGCTCGAGACCGTGCTGCGGTTCGGGAAGCGGTTCATCTGCCTCACGCCGGAGAATCCCCGCGCGCTCTCCGCCGAGGCGCTGTGTGACGCGATCCGCGAAAAAGGCGGAGAGGCGGAGGCGGCAAAGGACATCCCGGACGGGATTCGACTGGCGCTGGAGAGCGGCGCGCCGGTGGTGGCGTTCGGCTCGCTCTATCTCGCGGGCGCGATCCGCACCGCGTTTCCGCGGGCGGTCAAGCGGCATCAGCGCAAAGTCGCGATCGCAGGGCGCGAGGGGCTCTCCCCCGCCGCGCGCGCAGAGAAGTCCGCAAGGATCGTCGAGGCGGTGCGCGCGCTCCCGGCTTACCAGAGCGCAGAGACCGTGATGCTCTATTCCGCCGTCGGCGCAGAGGTCGATCTCGCGGCGCTGACGGCGGACGGCAAGCGGTTTTGCTATCCGCTGTGCACGAGCAAAACAGAAATGGAAGCCTACATCCCCGGCGCGTGGAAGACCGGCGCGTTCGGCATCCTGGAGCCGGACCCGGCGCGGAGCGAGCTCGTGCCGCCGGAGGAGATCGATCTGGTCCTCTGCCCCTGCGCGGGGTTTGACAGAGACGGAAACCGCGTCGGCATGGGCGCGGGATATTATGACCGGTATCTGCCGCAATGTGAAAACGCGGTGATCTATGCCGTCGCCTTCGAGGCGCAGCGGCTGGAACTGGTTTATACAGACGAGCATGACCGCCCGATGGACGGCGTGATCACGGAAGAAATGATTTGAAACGGGGGGGTTGCCATGCTGCATCAGCGCGCCTTGCGCGTCACGCCGCTGAGCGCGGAGATCGATCTCTCCAGCGCGCCGTCTGTGCGCGAGGCGAGGCTGGTTCATGTGCAGGGCTGCGGCGCTCTGGCCGAACGCAGATATCATTACGGCAGTGAGAACGACGCACGCTCCGTATTAACGCTGCATAAGACGCCGCTGCTGCAGATGGAGCTTCCGCTCTGCCCCACCTGCGCCGGTCTGGTCGCGGCGGGGCACGGGATCGAAAACGGAAACTGCGCGGAGCTCGAAGCGATCAGCGAACGGATCAACGCGCCGTTTGTATCGCTCGAGCAGTCAATCCGCGACCTGGAGCCGCTGCTGACGCTGCTGAAAACCGGACTGTACGTGGTTGCGGACGCGCTCTGCGTTCCGGCGGACGGCGACGGCAGCTTCTTTTGGGCGGTACAAAACGAGCCGAAACGAAACCCCGCCACGGGCATGGCTGTGGACACGGAGAACGATGACTATTTCGACGGGCAGCCGCTCTATCTCTATCCGAGCCAGAGCGCCGCGCGTTTTGACGCAGCGCGCGCAGACTATTACATGCCGCTGATGACGCAGCCGGATGCGCCGCGCGCCATCGCCTACACTGTGGCAGAGTGTCTTAATTTGCTGCTGGACGGGCATCACAAGTCCGCGGCTGCGGCGGCGCTGCACCGCCCGGTGCCGTGTCTGCTGATTCTGCCGCTGAGCGGAATGGAATACCACGGAACGTTCTATTTCAGCAAAAAGCCAAAAGCGCTGATTTTTCATTCCGTTCGGGTTCGGACGGACGGGCTGCCGAACGAGCTGGTAAAAGCCACGGCTGCAGACTTGAAGGCAAATTTCCCCCTGTTAAAGCAGCGGATTGCTCCCGGCAAGCTGGTCGGGAGAGACTGGGAGGATCGCCTTCTGCGCGCGGGCAGCGAGTATCCGTCGACGCGCGAGCTTGCGGAGATGCTCAGCGCCGGGCTTTCCTTCACGGAACCGGTTCCGGAGGAATGGCTACGGCAGCATTTGGCGCAGCCGGAGCGCGAGGACGCGCAGCGGGCCATCGCCGGGGCGATCATGATCATGGAGCTGCAGACAGATCCGCGCCTGCGGGCAATCGCGCTGCAGATCGCGCGGGAATTCCCGGTTTGCCGCGCGCGGCGGTTTGCTTATCGCGCGCTTTCGCGGATGAAGGGCGACGCGGAGATTGAGCAGCTGTTCATAGACTATCTGGTGGAGCATGATGACAAGCATGATTTGATGCGGGAGATCGCGGACGGATATTGGGACGAGTGAAAACGAAAATGAAAAGAGGCAAATCAGAAATGTCGGATTTGCCTCTTTTCTGCCCGTAGGGCGGCCACCTGTGGGCCGCCGCAAGTTTCAGCGGGTCTTAACCCTGCTGTAGGGGCGACCTGTGGTCGCCCGCCTGTGCGCACTTGGATTTCAGCCAATTCGCCGAAAAATGGCACAGACTCAAAACCATCCTGCACGGGCGACCGAAGGTCGCCCCTACAGCGAACCGGGAGCGCTGCGAATGCGCCGAAGTCCGGCGCAAATGTTCACCCAGTCCCGCGCGGGCGGATAATATCCGCCCCT
>CAMJHX010000126.1 GCA_946405655.1 uncultured Clostridia bacterium | reverse complement strand
CCATGTGCGTCAACGATATCATCTGCTGCGGGGCAAAGCCGCTCTTCTTCCTCGATTACATCGCCTGCGGCAAGAATTACCCCGAGCGCATCGCGGACATCGTCTCCGGTGTGGCGGAGGGCTGCGTGCAGTCCGGCGCCGCGCTCATCGGCGGCGAGACGGCGGAAATGCCCGGCTTCTACCCCGTGGACGAATATGACCTCGCGGGCTTCTCCGTCGGCGTGGTCGACCGCGACAAGATCCTCGATAAAACCTCCGTCCGCCCCGGGGACAAGCTGATCGCGCTCCCCTCGAGCGGCGTGCACTCCAACGGCTTCTCCCTCGTGCGCAAGGTGTTCGACGTGGAAAACGCCGATCTGACCGCCCCGGTGGAAGCCCTCGGCGGCAAAAGCCTCGGCGAGACGCTCCTCACCCCGACGAAGATTTACGTGGGGCCCATGCTCGCGCTCATGGAGGCGGTCACCGTCAAGAGCGTGGCGCACATCACGGGCGGCGGCTTCTTTGAAAACATTCCGCGCGCGCTGTCGGCCGGCTGCGCTGCGAAAATTGACCGCAGCGCCGTGAAAGTCCTCCCGATCTTCGATCTGATCGCGAAGACCGGCGAGATCCCGGAGCGCGAGATGTTCAACACCTTCAACATGGGCGTCGGCATGATCGCCGTCGTTCCGGCGGAGGAGGCTGACAAGGCGCTGGAGACGCTCCGCGCCAACGGCGAGGACGCCTATGTGCTCGGCGAGATCGTCGAGGGCGAGGGCGTGATCTTCGCATGAAAACGAAAATCGCCGTGTTCGTCTCCGGCGGCGGGACGAATCTGCAGGCGCTGATCGACGCCGCCGACGCCGGCGCGCTCCCGAGCGGAGAGATCGTCCTCGTCTTAGCAAGCTCCCCGAAGGCCTACGCCCTCGAGCGCGCGGCGAAGGCGGGCATCCCCTCCGCCGTCGTGAGCGTGAAGACCGAGGGAACGCAGGCCGCCGCCGAGGAGAAGATGAACGCGCTTCTCGCCGAGCACGGCGTGGAGCTCATCGTCCTCGCGGGGTACCTGAGCATTCTCTCCGAGGAGTTTACCCGCCGGTGGGACAAGCGCATTCTGAACATTCACCCCTCACTCATCCCCGCCTTCTGCGGCAAGGGCTATTACGGCCTGCGCGTGCATGAAGAAGCGCTCCGCCGCGGCGTGAAGGTCACGGGCGCGACGGTGCATTTCGTCAACGAAATCCCCGATGGGGGCGAAATTCTGCTGCAGCAGGCAGTCGACGTCCTGCCCGGCGACACGCCGGAGGTGCTGCAGCGCCGCGTGATGGAGCAGGCGGAATGGAAGCTCCTGCCCCGCGCGGCCGAGCTCGTCTCGAAACAACTTTTGGAGGAACACTCTCATGTGGAAAACGTATGATCTCGAAGCGCTTCTGAGCGAAAACGACTATCCCGGCCGCGGCATCGTGCTCGGCCGCAGCCCGGACGGCACGAAGGCCGTCATGGTCTATTTCATCATGGGCCGCAGCGTCAACAGCCGCAACCGCGTCTTCCTGCTGACCGAGGACGGCATCCGCACCGAGGCATTCGACCCCGCAAAGCTCTCCGACCCGAGCCTCATCATCTATCACCCCGTGCGCGTCTGGGGCAACTGGACGATCGTCTCCAACGGCGACCAGACCGACACGATCCGCGACTTCATGTGCGTCGGGAAGACCATGGAGGCCGCGCTCAAGACCCGCACCTTCGAGCCGGACGGCCCGAACTTCACGCCCCGCATCTCCGGCGTCGTGCGCGCCGACGGCACCTACAAGCTCTCCATCCTCAAGAGCCTCGACGGTGACCCGAGCTGCTGCGTGCGCCAGTACTTCGACTATGACCACCCCGCCGCGGGCGTGGGACATTTCATCCACACCTACATGATGGACGGCGAGCCGCTCCCCTCCTTCGAGGGCGAGCCGGAGCGCGTGGACATCGACTGCGAGAACGCAAAAGACCTCGCCGACCGCGTCTGGGCGGCGCTCAACGAGGAAAACAAGGTGTCCCTCTTCGTCCGGTATCACGATATTGAGACGGGAGAGGACGATACGGTCATCATCAATAAGAACGAAAACTGAGTAAGTGAGGAGTGAGGAGTTAGGAGTTAGGAGTTGTTACGCGACTTCACTCCTCACTCCTAACTCCTAACTCCTAACTGGTGGAGAAAGGAACGATCCGAATGAATGAACTGGAACTGAAGTACGGCTGCAACCCCAACCAGAAGCCTTCCCGCATTTATATGAAGGACGGGAAAGATCTCCCAATCACGGTTTTGAACGGCAAGCCCGGTTATATCAACTTTATGGACGCGCTCAACTCCTGGCAGCTCGTGCGCGATCTGAAGAAGGCGACGGGGCTGCCCGCCGCGGCTTCCTTCAAGCACGTCTCCCCCGCCGGGGCCGCCGTGGGTCTGCCGCTGAGCGACGTGGAGAAGCAGATCTACTTCGTCGATGAGAACGCGGAGCTGAGTCCCATCGCCTGCGCCTACATCCGCGCGCGCGGCGCCGACCGCCTCTGCTCCTACGGCGACTGGGCGGCGCTCAGTGACGTCTGCGACGCGGCGACGGCGGAATACCTCAAGTACGAGGTGTCCGACGGCGTGATCGCCCCGGGCTACACCGACGAGGCGCTCGAGATCCTCAAGACCAAGAAGAAGGGCAACTACAACGTCGTGCAGATCGATGAAAGCTACGTCTGCGCGCCGGACGAGCACCGCGACATCTTCGGCATCACCTTCGAGCAGGGCCACAACGACTGCGTCATCGACGAAAGCTGCCTCGAGAACCTCGTGACCGATGCGAAGGAGCTGCCCAAGCAGGCGAAGATCGACCTCGTCATCGCGCTCATCACGCTCAAATACACCCAGTCCAACTCCGTCTGCTACGTCAAGGACGGCCAGACCATCGGCGTCGGCGCCGGCCAGCAGAGCCGCATCCACTGCACGCGTCTCGCGGGCAGCAAGGCCGACAACTGGCTCCTCCGCCAGCACCCGAAGGTCCTCGCGCTCGACTTCGTCGACGGCATCCGCCGTCCCGACCGCGACAACGCCATCGACGTCTACCTCTCCGAGGACGAGTGCGACGATGTGCTGCGCGACGGCGCGTGGCAGCCGATCTTCAAGACCCGCCCCGAGCGCCTGACGCTGGAGGAGAAGAAGGCATGGATCGCCTCGCAGCGCGGCGTCTCCGTCGCGTCCGACGCGTTCTTCCCCTTCGGCGACAACGTCGAGCGCGCGAGAAAGAGCGGCGTCGACTACATCGCCCAGCCCGGCGGCTCGATCCGGGACGACCACGTGATTGCCACCTGCAACAAATACGGCATCGCGATGGCGTTCACCGGTCAGAGACTGTTCCACCACTAATCCAGTGAGGAGTGAGGAGTTAGGAGTTAGGAGTTGTTACGCAACTTCACTCCTCACTCCTAACTCCTAACTCCTAACTTTTACAACGGAGGATTGTGATTCATGAAACTCTTAGTTGTCGGCGGCGGCGGTCGCGAACACGCTATTATTAAGGCTCTGCGCCGGAACCCCGCCGTGGAGGAAATTTATGCCCTGCCCGGGAATGGCGGCATGGAGGATGACGCGACGTGCGTTCCCATCGGCGCGAAGGACATTCCCGCGATCGTCGATTTTGCGAAGGCGCATCAGATCGACTTCGCCGTCGTCGCGCCGGACGATCCGCTCGTGCTCGGCTGCGTCGACGCGCTGCAGGCCATCGGCGTCCCCTGCTTCGGCCCCGAGGCGAAGGCCGCGATCATCGAGGGCAGCAAGGCATTTTCCAAGGATCTGATGAAAAAATACGGCATCCCGACCGCGAAATATGAGACCTTCACGGAGCTGGACGCCGCGCTTTCTTACCTCGATACGCAGACCGCGCCCATCGTCGTGAAGGCGGACGGACTCGCCCTCGGCAAGGGCGTCATCATCGCCGAGACGATCGAAGACGCCAAGACCGCCGCCACCGAGATGATGGCGCAGGGCAAATTCGGCGAGAGCGGCAAATGCGTCGTGATCGAGGAATTTCTCACCGGCCCGGAGGTGAGCGTGCTCGCCTTCACCGACGGCGAGACGATGGTGCCGATGGTCTCCAGCATGGACCACAAGCGCGCCATGGACGGCGACGAGGGGCTCAACACCGGCGGCATGGGTACCGTCGCCCCGAACCCGTATTACACGGACGAGGTCGCGCAGCGCTGCATGGAGGAGATCTTCCTCCCCACGATGCGCGCCATGAACGCGGAGGGGCGCACCTTCCGCGGCTGCCTCTACTTCGGTCTCATGGTCACGCCCGACGGGCCGAAGGTCATCGAGTACAACTGCCGCTTCGGTGATCCGGAGACGCAGGTCGTCCTGCCGCTGCTGGAGACCGATCTGCTCACGATCATGCAGGCGGTGAGTGAAGGCAGACTGAAGGAAGTTGACGTCAAGTTCCGCAAGGAACACGCCTGCTGCGTCGTGCTCGCGTCGAAGGGCTATCCGCTCAGCTACGAAAAGGGCTTTGAGATGACCCTGCCCGAGACGGCGGCGGACGAGGAGATCTACATCGCCGGCGCGAAGCGAGACGGCGAGAAGCTCCTCACGAACGGCGGCCGCGTCCTCGGCGCCGTGGCAAGAGCCGAAACGCTCCCCGCCGCGATCGAAAAGGCCTACGCCCTCGCGGAGAAGAT
>CAMJHX010000125.1 GCA_946405655.1 uncultured Clostridia bacterium | reverse complement strand
CGGGGACCTGTGCCCCGCCGCGGCGGCCCACGGGTGGCCGCCCTACGTCCTGAATGAGAAAAAGCGAAAAAAAGAAGTGGAGAGGGAGATCTCAGAAATCTCCACTCTCCACTCTCCAAGTTCCACTCTCAATTACGGTATCAGCTTGAACCCTTCTCCCACATTTCCGATGATCGTGAGCGCCTCGGCGCCGGCGTCAAAGCCCTCGGCGGTGTAGGTCTGGCCGTCCGCCGTCGTGAAGGTCAGGCGCAGCTCGTACTGCGGGAGGGTCGGCACGGTGAATTCGAGCGTGTTGCCGCGCGTGAGCGGGCTCTCGTCGGCGTACATACCGGTCTCCGAGCCGCGCAGCTCGCCGTCGTACCACTGCTCAAGCGTCATGGACTGGATCGAAAGATCCGTGCCGTTTCGGATCGTGACGGTGTGCTCGCGCGCGCTGCCGAGATCGGCATAAATCGGGCCGCGCAGCTGCAGACCATACAGCAGCATTTCCAGCCGGACAGGACTGTCATAGCAGGTCTTGATGTCTTCCGACACAGACGCCGCTTCCGGGTCGGCGGGCGGATCGAGCGGGTCGATGGCAATCTGCACGCCAGTCATCATCGGGGTATGGATGGCGCTCAGCGCGTAGGATGCATCCGCCGCCGTCACGCGAACCGGATCGGCATCATCGCCGCCGAAGGTGAACGTCACCTCGCCGAGGTTCTCCGTGAGCGCAATCAGGACGCACCCGGCGCGCTTGAGCATGGGCTGCAGCGTCTCGATCTCCTCCGGCTGGCGCTCTGCCATGCGGACGGTCATGCCGTAGGGTTCACGCTCCGTCTGCAGCTCGATCGTGTAATCTCCGTCCAGCACCGCGCGCAGGAGCGCCATGTCCGCGCTCGCGTCGCCGACGTAGGGGTTTCGCAGGGCGAAGAGCTTCGCCGTATAGGGCGTGATGCGCGAACCCTCGTCCCAGACGACGCGGCCGTTCACGACCACGCGGCGGATGGGCTCGGAGGCTTCATACGTCGCCTCCGCGCTGCCGCGGTGCAGGGGGCTTGTGAGCACGCGCCGCGCCGTGACCGTGACGACGCCATCGTCCTCGGAAAACTGCATCTTCCCGACCGCGCCGGCGCTGTCGTCCGGCGAGCAGCGGAGCGCGAGGGTGGTCTCCTCCACCGTCGCCTCGCTCATGAGCCACGCCGGGTCTCCGGCAGAGCCGATCACGAACATGCGCACCGCCGCAGCTGCAAGGCACAGCGCCAGCACCGCGAGCACGGACGCGATCACGGCGCGCCAGCCCTTTTTGCGCGTTTTCTTGAGATAATCAATTTCCTTCTCGTCCGCCGTCGGCGCCGTCTCCGGCGCGCGCATGGCATTCAGCGCCGCGCGGCAGTCCGCGCAGGTTTCGATATGTTCCTGCACGAGCGCCTCCGTGTCCGCGCTCGCGATTTCGTCCGCCACTGCCGGGAGCAGGTCCCGGATTACATCACAGCTCAGATCCCGCATCGAATTCCACATCCTTTCGCAGTTGTTCCTTCGCGCGATAAAACGTCACGCGCGCCCAGTTTTCCGTCCGTCCCAGCACGGCGCCGATCTCCTTGAAGCTTAAGCTTCCGTACGTGCGCAGATACACGACCTCGCGCGCCGGCTCTGCCAGCGCGTGCACACGCTTTAAGAGCTCCAGCCTCGCCTCCTCCTGCAGCACCGCGGTTTCGGCGGATGGGGCGGGGAGGGTCACGTCGTCAATGTCCTCCGTCGCGGGGTGCTTGCGCAAATGCGTGCGCAGCACGTTCTTCGCGATGCCGCACAGCCACGTCGATACCTGAGAAGACCCGTCATACCGCGCGCTCGTGCGCACCGCCTGATAAAACGTCTCCTGCGTGAGCTCCTCGGCGAGATCCGCGTCGCGGGTGAGGCCGAGCAGATACCGATAGACCACGCGGGCATACTGCCGATAAATCTCCTCCATCGGCTGCAAGGCAATCACCTCCCGGGTTGGTTCTGTAGATATATGCGGAAAATAGCGGATTCGTTACAAGGGGGCATGAAAAAAGTTAGGAGTTAGGAGTGAGGAGTTAGGAGTTGACAAATGGTTTCTGCGCAGAAACCATCTGTCATCCCGAGCTTGTCGAGGGATCTTGGCACCGCATCAAAAGAGAAAAACCAGCGTTTGTCCAACCGCTCTGCCAAGATTCTTCGACTTCGCACTTCGTGCTTCGCTCAGAATGACAAACTTGGAAAACTCCTAACTCCTAACTCCTCACTCCTAATTATATCAGATTTCATCTGCATTTGCGTATTCCGATCAAAAAACAGCACCCGATTTCTCAGGTGCTGTCTTTCAAATCATTTCGCTCGTTGGCGTCCGCGCTCAGATGTAGAACGCGTGTCCGCCGATCGTGGTGTAATACGTCAGCGCACTGTTGAACCAGCTCGCGTCCGCGATGCTCGGGTTCAGGAAGAAGAGGCTGTTGCCGACGGTGTTCACGCCCTCGAGACACAGCTGCGCCGCGCGAATGGCCTGATCACTGGGGTTGTTGTAGATCGTGCCGTTGTCCACCGGGGTGAACTGACCGGGCTCGAACACAACGCCCTCCACCGTGTTCGGGAAGCGGCCGGAGGCGACGCGGTTGAGCACCACGTTGCCCACGCCGATCATGCCGTCAAAGGGCTGGCCGTTGGCCTCGGCATAGATGATGCGGCTCAGCCAGTAGATCTCATGGCTGTTGTAGAAGCTCTCGCCGTCCTGAATGAGCTGCTTGGTGGCGGTGTCGACCGTCACGGAAGCGGTCTCGCTGTCGTAGGCGACCGTCGCACCGAAGATGCGCTGCAGGGCTTCGAGCTCCACGAGGAGCTTGCCGTCGAGCGCGAGCGTGCGGTGCTTCAGCTGGATGTAGCGGCCGTTCGCCGTGAAGGTGTCGGCGTTCACCGATACGGTGATCGGGGCGCCGGCTGCGGTGTACTGAATGTGATCGGATTCCTGCGTTTCGGTGCAGTCCTCGTTGATCAGGGCGCAGAAGTCGGGGATGGAGAGATAGGCGGTGTTGTCCACCAGATAGCTGTAGCCGCTGAAGGTACCGTCCACATAGACCGGGACGAAGGTACATTCTCTCATATCAACGGCGTTTTGCGCGTTCAGACCAACGGGCACGGTGCGGGTGACGGGCTGCATGCCGCGCAGATTCTGGCGCATTGCCACGCGCTCGACCTGCTCGGTCACGATCAGAGCCTCGTCCGCCGGGGCGGGCGCTTTTTCCGCGGCGACGGGAGGAGCGCTCTCCTCAGCCGTTTCCTGTGCCGCGAGATCCACGGCAAGCACGTTGCCGCTGCCCAGGAGCATACCCATGCCGATGAGAAGTGCACACAGCAGGAACACGACGCCAACGAGCGAGAGATTTGACTTTGCTGTCTGGCCCATTGGAATCGCCCCCTTTCGTGCAGAGTACTTTGCAAAATGCAAGATGTCGACCACGCGATTGCGTTTTGACACCTAATATTATAGTCATTTTCAAGGGGCGTTTCAATCGGCGTTTTGCACAAACGACCCGCCTAAATTCCTACGAATCAGACAAAAAATGATGCAATTTTTCAATTTTTTACAAGATCTTGTGGAATTCTATCATGCTTTTATCAATATATTGTGTTTGTGCAGGTTGATGGAAAATGGGGAATCGGGTCGACGCCCCCGGAAAAGTTGAAAACTTTTTATGAACAATTCCCTGCAAATAAACATTATGTCAACAAATTGTCTTATTTCTTTTTTCGTTGCATCTGTTATGTAAATCAATTTCCGGTCGATCACGCCTTGAAAAGTCTTGGTTTTTCTCAAAACTCCCACCGGGCAGGCGTTTCGGGCATTTTTACAAATCCGGCGTGGGGCACGCCTCCCACTTTGTCATCTTTTGTTACCGGGCGCATGATCCCGCCCGGCGCGGCATAGGCTCCCCTTGAATGAAAAGGGGGGAGAGGCATGCGGAGACGGACGGGTTTGCTTCTGCGCGCGGCGCTGCTGCTGCTCGCCGCGGCGATGGCTGTGCGGGGGCTGCCGCCGGGCGTCCGGCAGTGGCTCACGCCGCAGCATCTGCTCGAGACGGCGGTGCGCCTCGAGACCGGCGCGGTCTATGCCCCGGCGGAGACGGCAGCGCCGGAGATCACGCTCGCGCAGCCGACGCCGGAGCCGACGGCCGCACCCACGCCCGCGCCGTCGACAGATGTGCCGGACCGCACGCCGGACGGCCTGCCCATTTTACCGGCGAGCTTCACCGGCGGGCTCACGCTGCGAAACGCCACGGACTATGACCCCGATCTCTCGGCGCTGCTCGCGGAGGGGCCGTCGCTGCGCTTTTCCGCCGAGGGGCCGCAGGTGCTCATCGTCCATACGCACACGAGCGAGGCGTATACCCCCTCCGACGGCAATCGATATGACGCGTCCGACACCATGCGCACACAGGACGCGAATTTCAACATCCTCCGCGTCGGCGATGTGCTTGCCGCGCGGCTGGAGGCGGCGGGGCTCTCGGTGCTGCACGACCGCACCGTGAACGACTATCCGAGCTACGCCGGGGCATACGGGCGATCCGGCGCGGTGGTGGAGCAGAGGCTTGCGGAGTATCCATCCATCCGCATGGTCATCGATCTGCACCGGGACGCGCTCTGCTCCGACACGGTGGTCTATAAAACCGTCGCCGAGCTTCCGGACGCGGAGCCCTGCGCGCAGGTCATGTTCGTCGTCGGCACG
>CAMJHX010000124.1 GCA_946405655.1 uncultured Clostridia bacterium | reverse complement strand
GAGGAGGCGGAGATCCTCGCCAAGTTTGAGAGCGAGGGCATGGAGATCACCTACCTGACCGACGAGCAGAAGGCCGCCTTCGCGGACGCCATCAGCGAGTGGAAGGGCAGCATGATCGAGCGCTTCGGTACGGAGGCGTGCGACGCCTTCGGCATCACGCAGTAAGGAGGGAAGGACATGTCAAAGATTCTCGATAAGATTGAGGAATATATCTGCATCATCTGCCTCGTTGCGATGACGATCCTCGTGTTTGCAAACGTGTTTTCCCGCTATGCGCTGCACGCGTCCCTCTCGTTCTCGGACGAGATCACGACGAAGCTGTTCATTCTCCTGAGCATGCTCGGCACGGCGATCGCCGCCAAGCGCCGCGCGCATCTGGGCCTCTCGATCCTCACGGACGCTGTGAGCCCGAAGGTGCGCCGGGGGATGCTGATCTTCGGCTATGCGCTGAGCACCGTGTTTTCCTTCCTCGTGTTTTTCTACGGCATCAAGATGGTCCACAGCGAATACATCCTCGGCCAGGTGACGCCGGCCATGCAGTGGCCCGAGTGGGTCTACGGTCTGTTCGTCCCCTTCGGCGCGATCTTCATGACGCTGCGCTTCGCGCAGATCACCCTCGAGGAGATCCGCACCCCGGCGGACAAGGTCCTCACGGACGCGGAGGTCATGATTGAGGAGGCGGCGGAAGCTGCCGAAGCAGTGAATAAGGAGGACGACGCGAAATGATTGCTTCCATTCTGTTCATCGCCTTTGCGGTGCTGCTCATCGTCGGCGCGCCGATCGCCGTCTGCCTCGGCTCCTCGAGCATCCTCGCGATGCTCGCGCAGGGCGCGGGCCACCCGATCGACACGATCATGTCCAGCCTGCCGCGCCTGTTCGCGGCGTCGAGCTCCAAGTTCGTCCTGCTCGCGATCCCGTTTTTCATCCTCGCCGGCAACATCATGGAGAAGGCCGGCATCTCCGAGCGGCTCATCAACCTCGCCGAAGCCTGCGTCGGCCACGTCAAGGGCGGTCTCGCCATCGTCTGCGTCGTCGTCGCCTGCTTCTTTGCGGCGATCTCCGGCTCCGGCCCCGCGACGGTCGCGGCGCTGGGTCTGGTCCTCATCCCCGGCATGATCAAGACGGGCTATAACGCCCCGTTCTCCGCCGCCCTCATGGGCTGCGCCGGCGCCATCGGCGTCATCATCCCGCCGAGCATCACCTTCGTCGTCTACGGCTCCATTGCGGACACCTCCATCGGCGACCTCTTCAAGGCGGGCGTCATCCCCGGCCTCATCATGGGCGCGGGCCTCATCATCACGGCCCTCCTCGTCGGCCGCAAGATGGATCTCAAGCGCATGCCCAAGGCCAGCGGCAAGGCTCGCTGGAAGGCGTTCAAGGACGCGTTCTGGGGCCTGCTCATGCCGATCATCATCCTCGGCGGCATCTACGGCGGCATCTTCACGCCGACCGAAGCCGCGGCGGTCGCGGTCGTCTACGGTCTCATCATCGGCGTCTTCGTCTACAAGACCGTGAAGCCCAAGGATCTCTACCGCATCTTCATCGACTCGGCGAGCACCACCGCGACGATCATGTTCATCACGGCCTGCGCGAGCCTCTTTGCCTACGTCCTCACCCGCGCGAGACTCGATATCGCGATCTCGAACGGCCTCATTAACTTCACGCACGGCAGCACGTTCCTCTTCTTCATCATCGTGAACATCCTGCTGCTCATCGCCGGCTGCTTCCTCGATTCCACGTCCGCGCTCTATATCTTCACGCCGCTCTTCGTCCCCGTGGCGCAGGCGCTCGGCATCGACATGATCCACCTCGGCGTCGTCATGATCGTGAACCTCGCCATCGGACTCTTCACCCCGCCCGTCGGCGTGAACCTCTATGTGGCCTGCGGCGTGGCAAACGTCGATCTCAAGCAGATCTCCAAGGCGGTCGTGCCGCTTCTCATCGCGTCGCTGATCGTCCTGCTCATCATCACCTACATCCCCGGAATCTCCACCATCTTTACCAGCTGAGGAGGCATAACGTATGAAAGACAATCTCTCTGTTGCAGAGCTGAAAAACAAGTGTGTCGATCTGAAGAAAAACGTCATCGACATGATCTACAAGGCGCAGTCCGGTCATCCCGGCGGCTCGCTCTCCGTGGCGGATTTCGTCACCGCCTGCTACTGGCACGCCATGGACGTCGACCCGAAAAATCCCCGCTGGGAAGACCGCGACCGCTTCGTCCTCTCCAAGGGCCACACCTGCCCCGCGCAGTATGCCGCCCTCGCCATGAAGGGCTATTTCGACATGAGCGTGCTGAACACCCTGCGCAAAGAGGGCTCGCCTCTGCAGGGCCACCCCAGCATGAACAAGTGCCCCGGCATCGACATCTCCACCGGCTCGCTCGGACAAGGCCTCGCCTGCGCTGCCGGCATGGCGCTGGCTGCCAAGCTCGACGGCAAGGACTATAACGTCTTCTGCGCCCTCGGCGACGGCGAGACGAACGAGGGTGAGATCTGGGAGGCCTGCGGCACTGCTCACAAGTACAAGCTGGAGAATCTGATCGTCTTCGTCGACTGGAACAACCTGCAGCTCGACGGCACCTGCGACGAGATCATGCCGCTGATCGACATCGGCAAGAAGTTCGAGGCCTTCGGCTTTGAGACCTTCGAGATCAACGGCAACTGCATGGAGCAGGTGGTCGACGCGCTCGATCAGGCGATGGCGTCGAAGAACGGTCTGCCCAAGTGCATCATCGGCAAGACCGTCAAGGGCAACGGCGTGAGCTTTATGGAAAACCAGGTCGGCTGGCACGGCGTCGCCCCGAACGAGGAGCAGTATCATCAGGCCATGGACGAGCTGGACCGCCAGTACGTCAACACCGTGGAGGGCTGAGAAATGAAATATGAAAAAATGATTGCGACCCGCGACGGCTTCGGCGACGAGATCGTCGAAATGGGCAAGGAGAATTCCAACATCCTCGTCGTCGACGCGGACATCGGCAAAAGCTGCAAGACCGGCGCCTTCCGCAAGGAGCTTCCGGCGCAGTACCTGAACGTCGGCATCGCGGAGCAGAACTGCGCGGGCGTCGCGGCAGGCCTCGCCACCTGCGGGAAGATCCCCTTCGTCGTGACCTACGCCGCCTTCGGCTCCATGCGCATGTGCGAGATGATCCGCCAGGAGGCCGCCTACCCGAACCTCAATGTGAAGCTCGCCTGCTCTCACGGCGGCGTCACCCCCGCGAACGACGGCGCGAGCCATCAGGCGATCGAGGACATGGGCATCTACCGCTCCATCCCCAACATGACCGTCATCATGCCGGCGGACTATTACGCCGCGCGCAAGCTCGTGCGCGCCGCCGCCGATTGGGACGGCCCCGTGTACCTGCGCTTTACGCGCGATAAGGTGCCGGTTCTCTATGACGAGAACACCGAGTTCGAGATCGGCAAGGGAAAGCTCCTGCGCCGCGGCAATGACGTTGCCATCATCGCCAACGGCGACACCGTGCGTCTCGCCGTCGAGGCGGCCGAGGTTCTCTCGGCCGAGGGCATCGAGGCGCGCGTGGTTGACATGCACACCATCAAGCCTCTGGATACGGCATGCGTGGCAGCCTGCGTCAATGAGATCGGAAAGATCATCACCGTCGAGGATCACAATATCATGAACGGCCTCGGCTCCGCCGTCTGCGAGGTTGCCGCCGAGCTCGGTAAGGGCAAGGTCAAGCGCATCGGCATTCAGGATCAGTTCGGCCAGTCCGCCCCGTATGAGCGGCTGCTCGCCATCAACGGCGTCACGGTCGAGAACATCGTGGCGCAGGCCAAGGCCCTCATCGGCTGACAAAGGAGATTATTATGAACGTATTCATGATCGGCGGCGGTGATATCGCCCGTCATCACGGCAGAGCCGTCGTCCGGCTCGGCGGCAAGGTCACCGGCGTCTATGACGTGAGCGAGCAGTCCCTCGCCGTCTACACTGCCGAGTTCGGCTGCCCCGCCGTCGCCTATGAGGAGATCGAAGCGTACGCTGCGAAGGCGGACTATGTCGTTATCTCCACGCCGCCCACGAAGCGGCTGGACTATGTGGAGATGGTGCTCAAGCACCACGTCCCGCTCTATCTCGAAAAGCCCGTCGCCGCGACGCTCGAGGACGCGCGCAAGATCGAGGCGATGGCGAAGGAATATGACGGCAGAATCATGGTCGGCTTTGCGCACTATTACCGCCCCGCGTATCAGAAGATGCTGCAGCTCGTGAAAACCGGCATGTTCGGCGAGCCTGTGAACATCGCCTTCACGCGGCTCAGCCCCGGCTTCGGCTTCCACGCGAAGAACCTCGGCGCCTCCTGGCGCACCGACCCGAACCTCGCCTGCGGCATGACGGTCGAGTCCGTCTCCCACGACTGGAAGCTCATCACCGCCCTCGCCGGCGGGTTCGAGACCATCGCCTGCAACTATACCGGCACGATCGCCTCCGTTCCCAAGTTTGATAACCACACCAGCGTCACGATCCGCCTGCGCAACGGCGCCATCGGCACCATCGCGGCTTCGTGGGCGTGCGACGTGCCCACCTGCTCGCGCGGCTACATCGGCACAAAGGGCTCCATCTTCCTCACCGGCGAGGGCATGTTTGAGTTCACGAAGCTCACCTGGAAGACCGAGGATATGGAGTATCCCGAGACGATCACCTTCAACGACAGCTATGACCACGCCACCGGCGACGTCATCTTCTTCGCGCACGAGGCGTTCCAGCGAGCGC
>CAMJHX010000123.1 GCA_946405655.1 uncultured Clostridia bacterium | reverse complement strand
ACGGCAAAGAAGGTGGACGCGGCATAGGCGTTCACATCGCCGGGGTCGGAGCCGAAGTCCCCCGCGAGATACATTTTGACGAGGGCGGAGGAATCGGAGTCATAGTCCGGAAAGGAGACCTGACGCACATCCTTTCCCTGCTGACGCAGACTCTCATAGAGCAGCTTTGCCTGCGTAGCCTTTCCGCTGCCGTCGAGCCCTTCGATGACAATGAGCGTTCCCTTGGACATTTCGCTTCCTCCGATCCATTGCTTTCTTTCTGTGTCAGTCTAACACAAGTGCGCGCAAAATACAATGAAAAGCAGAGCCGCATGCAGGCTCTGCTTTCTGACTTAACTCTGTTTGGTTGACCCGTGCAGCCACGTTTCGCCGGTGCGCGGATCGCTCTCGACGCGGAGGCTTCCACCGGGCTCGGTGAAGGTGCGGTCGATCCTCGCGCCGGTCTCGGATGCGAGCGCCATGCCCACAGCGGCAGTGCCGCTGGCGCAGGAGGTCTCCCAAAAGACCGTATCGCAGCCGGGGACGAAGACGAGCGGCGTGAGCGCATCGCCGGAGACGAACATGAGTCCAAGCCCGTCCGCGCAGAGTTCCCCGCACCATTGACGCACTGCCATTTCTGCAGCGGCACGATCAGAACAAAGGGAGAAAAACGGAGACGCCGGCTCGACGAGGATATGGGAGATGCCGTCCATCTGCACGACGGGAAGCTCCCCTTTCAAATCGGCATACGCGAACGAATTCTTTTGAACGACTTTCGCCGACGGCATGCGCACTGCGGCGCGGAAGGTCTCCCCCTCCCTCTGCTCCAGACGCACCGCCACCGGCTCCGGCGCGCCGGAGACAGACAGCTTTAAGGTTGCCGGAATGGGAAGATTCTGCTTCAAGGCGAACAGCGCCGCCGCGCTCATGGAGGCATTGCCGCAAAACTCCCCGCCCGCCATGCGGAGCGAGGGCAGATCGCCGTCAAAGGACACAAAACCGACCTGCTCGACCTCCGGGTGCTTTCGCATGATATCCGCGGCGACCGACGGCTGCAGAGCGACGTCGACGCTGTCCTCCACGAGCGCAGTGATGTTGCCCGTTGGATCAAAAATGCGGTATTGCATCAGCGCTCAAAGACGCTGAGGAACTGCTTGGTGCGCTCCTCCCGCGGATGGTCGAAAACGGAGATCGGGTCGCCCTGCTCGACGATGACGCCGCCGTCCATGAAGATGACGCGGTTGCTGACGGCCTTGGCGAAGGGCATCTCGTGCGTGACGACGACCATGGTCATCTTCTCCTCGGCAAGCTGGCGGATGACCTTGAGCACCTCGCCGGTGAGCTCGGGATCGAGCGCGGAGGTGGGCTCGTCGAAGAAAAGGATCTCCGGCTTCATGGCGAGCGCGCGGGCGATGGCCACGCGCTGCTGCTGCCCGCCCGAAAGCTGGAAGGGATAGGCGTTCTCCTTGCCCTCGAGCCCCATTTTTTTGAGCAGAGAGAGGGCGTATTCCTGCGCCTCGTCCTTGTTTTGCCCATGCAGGATCGGCGCCTCGGAGACGTTCCTCATGACGGAATAATGTGGGAAAAGGTTGAAGCTCTGGAACACAAGACCATAGCGCGTGCGAAAGCGCGCGAGATCCGCCTTGGGCGCATAGACGCCGTCCTTCACGGCATATTGCCCGTCATAGAGAATGTCGCCGCCGTCCGCCGTCTCAAGGAAGGTGGCGCAGCGCAGAAGCGTGGATTTGCCGGAGCCGGAGGGGCCGATGATGGACACAACATTGCCCGGCTCGACATCGAGGGAGATGTCCTTCAGGACGGTATTTTCGCCGAAGGATTTCTGCAGGCCGCGAATCTCCAGGATCGCGGACGATTGGTTTTGAATGGTTTCTGCCATGTTCATTTCCTCATCCCTTATAGTAATCGAGCCGCTTTTCGACCCTGCCCATGACCCGGTCTACGATCAGATTGAACAGATAGTAGAACACGCCGGCGACGAGGAAGGGCATGAAGCTCGTCTGGGAGTTTGCGATCTGCTTGCCGATGGTGAACATCTCCTGATACGAGACCGTGAACGCCATGGACGTATCCTTGACGAGGGTAACGATCTCGTTGGTGACGCTCGGCATGATGCGCTTGACCACCTGCGGCAGGATGATGCGCATAAAGGTCTGCAGCTTCGTATATCCGAGCACCGTCGCGGCCTCATACTGCCCGACGGGAATCGACTCGATGCCGCCGCGGTAAATCTCGGCAAAATAGGCGGCGTAGTTGATGGAAAAGGCAATGACAACGGGGATGAGCTTATTGCGCGCGACGCCCGCGCCGAAGAGATAATACGGCCCGTAGGTGACGGCGAGCAGCTGCAGCATCAGCGGCGTGCCGCGCAGAACCGTGATGATAAAGCGCGTGATGGCAGAGACGACCTTGTTCTTGCTCATGCGCAGCAGCGCGACGATCATGCCCAGCGGGAGCGAGAAGAGCACCGTCAAAAAGAAAATGGCGCAGGTCTTGCCGAGACCCTCGCTCATTTTGATGATCATGGTCATTAGGGACATGGTGGGAACCTCAATTCGTTCTCAAAATGAATCCCGAAAGCGCACGAAAATGCGCTTTCGGGTGATGCATCAGCAATCAGTCAGCCAATTGGCCTTTATCCCTCCTGCAGGAAGAGGAGATTGTTGACGATGTCGGGATACTTGGCCGCGATCTCGGCATAGGTGCCGTTCTCGACCAGCGCCTGCACTGCGGCCTCGACCTGTGCGCAGAGCTCCGCATCGTCGGCGCGGAAGGCGATGCCGTACTGCTCGGCGCCGAGTTCCTCATCGATGATGGTCAGACCCTCGTGATTCGCGACATAGCTCGCGGCGACGGGCATATCGACGAACACGGCGTCCACACTGCCGCCCTCGAGCTCGGTGAAGCACTTGAGGAAGCTGTCGCAGGTGAGAACATTGTCAAACGTATCGGCCAGATCGGAGAGATCGCCGTTCAGCAGCGCCTCGCCGGAGGTGCCGAGCTGCACCGCAACGACCTTGCCCGCGAGATCCGCAGAGGAAGCAAAGCCGCTGTCGTCCTTGACAACGAGGACCTGGGTGTTGTCATAGTAGGGCGCGGAAATGACATAGCCGGCTTCCTTCATGCTGTCGAGAATGGTCATGCCGGACCAGACGCAGTCGCACTCGAAGGAATCGAGCTGAACGAGCTTCTCATCCCAGTTGACGCCGAAGATCTCGAGCTCCCAGCCGAGATAATCGCACACCGCCTGACAGACCTCCACGTCGAAGCCGGTGTAATCGCCGTCGTCGCCCAGATAGCTGAAGGGCGGATACTCCGGGTCGATGCCCATGACGAATTTGGTGGTCTCCGCCGCGTCTGCGGAGCCTGCCGCCGGAGCGGCGTTATTGCTCGAGCCGCAGCCGGCAAAGAGAGCCGCCGCCATCACGAGCGCGAGAAGCAATGCAAGTGTTCTTTTCATCTGAAATACTCCCTGTGTCAAGATAATTCGATCTCGCAGGTTTTCTGCGCTTTATTATACTAACACACTAACGCGCTGTTGTAAAGAGGCAAATCCGGTGCAAAGAGCCGAAAATACTTGCGGCAGGACGCGATTTGCTGTAAACTCTGGAAAAACGGAAGAAGGAGTCTGGAGAGATGGAGCATCTGCATACCATTTGCAATACGATAATCAAAGCGGAGCGCGAGGCGGCGGAGCTGATCCTCCACGCGCACGGGATCCTCGCGGAGACAAAGAGCGGACGGCGCGACGTGGTGACAGAGTATGACCGCCGTGTGCAGGCGCTGCTCATGCAGCGGCTGAGCGAGGCCGTGCCGGAGGCGCATTATTTTTGCGAAGAGATGGACGAGCGCGACCGGCTGGACGCAGAGCAGCTCTTCATCATCGACCCGATCGACGGGACGATGAACTTTGTGCACGGCTTTCACCACAGCTGCATCTCCGTCGCCTATGCTGAGCGCGGCGAGGTGCTTGCAGGTGTGATCTATAATCCGTATGTGGACGAGCTGTTTACTGCCGTCAAGGGCTGCGGCGCGTTATTGAACGGGAAGCCGATCCGCGTGACGGACGAGGGGCTCGCCGGAAGCGTGGCCTGCTATGGCACGGCGCCTTACAATCCCGAGCTGACGGATCAGACGTTTGAGACGGCTCGGAAGCTCTATGCCGCGAGTCTGGATCTGCGGCGCGAGGGCTCGGCCGCGCTCGATCTCTGCACCGTCGCCGCCGGACGCGCAGGGCTGTATTTCGAACTGAAGGTCAGCCTCTGGGACTACGCAGCGGGCGATCTGATCGTGCGCGAGGCGGGCGGCGTCTGCAGCCAGATCGACGGCAGCCCCTTCCCCGCCGACGGCAGCCGAACAAGCATTGCCGCCGGATCACCAAAGGCGATGGCGGAATTTTTGGAGCTGATGAAAGCATAAAAGAGAGCCGCATCGCGGCTCTCTTTTGATTATCCTTTTCCCTTTTCCTTTGAGCGCTTGTCGTTGATGATCTGCATCTCGACGGCGGTGACCTCCTTGACGCCGTGCTCCTTGGCCCAGGCGACGCAGCCCTTGAGCACCGTGGGCAGGAAGATGCGCGGCACGTTCAGGAGCATTTCGAGCGCATCGTCCGTGAAGTGGACCTCCGGGTCGGTGCGATCGGCGGCGTAGCGCACGGAATCGAGCGAGGCGTTGCGCAGCGGCAGGAGCTCCGGCTTGAGGCGCGGGGTCTTGGCAAACCAGAAGTTCTTGCTGTCGC
>CAMJHX010000122.1 GCA_946405655.1 uncultured Clostridia bacterium | reverse complement strand
GAGGCCGTGCGCAAGGTGCGCCGGACGCAGCGCCGCCGCCGCGAGAAAAACGCCATGCCCGTCGTCGCCCTCGTGGGCTACACGAACGCCGGCAAATCCACGCTCTTAAACCGCCTGACGGACGCGGACATTCCCGCGAACGACCGGCTCTTTGATACGCTCGATACCACGACCCGCCGCCTCAAGGTGGACGAGGCGCAGGAGGTCCTGCTGAGCGACACCGTCGGCTTCATCCGAAAGCTGCCGCACCATCTGGTGGAGGCGTTCAAGGCGACGCTGGAGGAGCTGAGCTACGCCGACGTCCTCCTGCACGTGATCGATCTCTCCAACCCCGAGTGGGAGACGCAGGCGGAGGTCGTCGACCGGCTGATCGATCAGCTCGGCGCGTCCCAGACGCCGTGCATCCGCGTGTTCAATAAATGCGACGCCTATCTCGGCATCCTCCCGCACGGGGAGAACATCGCGTGCATCTCCGCCCGCACGGGCGAGGGCACGCAGAATCTGCTCGACATGATCTCCAAAACGCTCGCGCGGCAAAACCGCCGCGCCGTGCTGCACATCCCGTATACCGAGGGCGCGCTCACGGAGCTGCTGCACCGCGAATGCGCCGTCCTGCGCACGGAGTATCTGGAGGACTGTGTGGAGCTCGAGGCCGTCATCAAGCCCGAGCACTGGGGGAAGGTGAGCCCGTATGCAGTTTCCGACGAGCATTGAAACCGAGCGCCTGCTCCTTCGCCCCTGGCGCGAAGGTGACGCCGCCGCCTGCTATCGCTATGCCAAAGACCCCCGCGTCGGGAAAATGTGCGGCTGGAAGCCGCACGAGAGCGAGGACGAGAGCCGAGAGATCATCCGCACCATCCTCACCGCCGCCATGAACTACGCCGTCACGCTCAAGGGCGAGGATGAGGCCATCGGCAGCATCGGCTTTCATCCCTGCGGCCGACCCGAGGCGATCGGCCATATGGAGCTTGGCTATTGGCTCGGCGAGCCGCACTGGGGCAACGGCTATATCCCCGAGGCCGCCGCCGCCATGCTCCGAACCGCCTTCGATCTCGGCGCGACGGAGCTCTGGGTCGCGCACTTTGCCGAAAACCACAACTCCCTCCGCGTCATCCACAAGCTCGGCTTCACCTTCCGCTTCGCAGACAGGGAATGGTTCGAGCAGATCGGCGCAGAAAAAGAGGTCTGGTATTACTCCATATTGCCGCGAGATAATGAGGAATGAGGAATTAGGAATGAGGAATTGATGGAGCTGCTTCGCAGCACGATTTTGAACCGACTGATAACTCCTAACTCCTAACTCCTAATTCCTAACTCCTAATTCTCAAACGAGGTGATCCGCCATCGATCCATATTACATTCCCACTTTGCCCGGGGAGGCGGAGCTGACGGAAAAGCGCTCCACGTTTCTCGGCCATGTGCGCTGCGTCTCCACGGAGGACGAGGCGCGCGAATTCATCACCGCGATGAAAAAGCAGTATCACGACGCGCGGCACAACTGCTGGTGCTACCGCATTCAGGACGGCCCCGAGCGCTACAGTGACGACGGCGAGCCGCAGGGCAGCGCCGGCATCCCGATGCTCGAGGTGTTCAAGCGCGAGAATGTGACGAACGTCGTCTGCGTCGTCACGCGCTATTTCGGCGGCGTCCTGCTCGGCACGGGCGGGCTCCTGCGCGCCTATACCAAGAGCGCCAAGGACGCCCTGACCGCCGCGGGCGTTTCCGCTGTGCGGCGATGGGTCACGGTCGATGTGACGTGTTCCTATGGACTCTTTGAGCGCGTCAAAACCGCCGTCCTCGCTGCGGGCGGCGCGGTGGACGGGCTGGACTACGGCGCGGATGTCACGATGCACATCCTGCTGCCGGAGGAGACCGTCGAAGACTTTGCCGCCCAGCTTCGCGACCTCTCCGCCGGAAGCGCCGAGGCCGTACCCACGGGCGAACAGATGAAAGCCGTACCAATGGAGGGATAAAGAGATGCAAAAGAACAAACAGATTCTCACCGGTGTCATCGTTGTCACCTTCGCGCTGCTGATCCTCGCGAACGTCCTGCACGGGGTCCTGCGCATCGTCGCGTGGGTCGCGATGATCTTCTCGCTCGCGGTCTTCGCCGTGCTCTGGAGCCGCCTCTGGCGCTGCCCGAAATGCGGCAAGCACTTGGGCCGATTGGGAGACGGAGAAAAGGTCTGCCCGCACTGCGGGGAACCGCTCGAATAACTCAAAGGAGAGCCTCTTTGGAGGCTCTCCTTTGAAATACTCGCGCTTATCGCACCGGGCTTTGCCCGGTTTGGTCGGCGCGAGGGGCTCGCTGCGTCGCGACAAGTTCCATATCCCTTGCTTCCGCGTGATACGCGAAAGCAAGCTCATTCCACTGTCGCTCCTTACCAAATCAAAGCCAACGCTTTAATTTGGAGAGGAAGAACGGTCTGACGATATGTCGCCGGAAAAACGGATTGGAATTCATTCGTGCTTCGCACGAACGCTGCGAGGCTGTACGATGTTGCTTCGCTCCATCGTAGGGGAGGGGCAAGCCCCTCTCCTGCGAACCAAGTTCCACAGACGGCACGTTGATTTGCGGTTTTTTGTAAAGAATTTGTGAATGCGAGAACTTTTTTGAAAATTGTGAGTCATAGTAGGCGTAAGACAAATCCGGAGGAAAAAACATGAAGAAGCTGATTGCGATTGCGCTCTGTGCGCTGTGTCTCGTTTCCCTCGCCGCCTGCGGCAGCAAGGAGGCGGAGACCGGGGAGGGCTCTGCCGAGCTCGGCATGGTCAATCCCTTTGTGACGTATGATACGATGGAAGACGCCTGCAAGGCCGCGGGCTTTGATTTTGAGGCGCCCGAGACGATTGAGGGCTGCCCGATCGAGTCGATTCAGGTCATGAACAACTCGCTCATCCAGATCACCTACTATGATGCGGACGCCGACGGAAACCGCGTCGTGCTCCGCAAGGCCGCCGGCGTGGACGATATCTCCGGCGATTACAATGAATATCCGACCGTGTCCACTCTGGACTACAACGGTGTGAACGTCATCCTGCGCGGCGAGAACGACACGTTCTCCGGCGCCATCTGGAAGGTCGACGGCGCGTCCTATTCCGTCCGGTTCGACGTCCCCGTGGTCGACGCCGCGATCCTTGCCATCGTCGACGCGGTGAAATAAATCTGACTACCTCTTTCTCATCTCTCTCTTTTCTCTCTTTTCTCTCTTTCTCTTTTCTCCCCCCCATTTCATCTCCAAATGCACGAACCCCCGGAAGCAGGTGCTTCCGGGGGTTTGTGCATTCAAAGCCCGATGCGTTTGCATCGGGCTTTGAAATACTCGCTTTTATCGCCCGGGGCTATGCCCCGGTTGGTCGAAGCGAGGGGCGAGCGTCGCGCTCGCCCGAGGGTGTTTTTTCACCGCACATGTCGCTGAAAAAACGAATCTGAATGATTCACGCTGTCGCGTGAACTCTGCGAGGCTGATGTTATCTGCCGAAAACCTTCCCCCTCGGGGGAAGGGGGACCGCGTCAGCGGTGGATGAGGGGCAAATTCGCTGCGCAGAACAATTGGTGCAGCGAGGCCAAACATGCTGTAGGGGCGACCTGTGGTCGCCCGCCCTGCAGGTCTCTTTCAGACTTCTATAAACTGCCGAAACGCGGTCGGGAGTCCGATCTCGCCCTTCATCTGCTCGTCGGAGACCCATGTGAACGTCTCCGGCATTTTTTCGCACTCGACGGTGTAGCACCGCAGCGCCCAGCGGATGTGCGTGAAGATGTGCTCCCCGTCGCGCGCGGCGCGCAGGCGGATATCTCCGAGATCGAGTCCGGAGAGATACGCGCCGACCTCCGCCTCGTCGAGGAGCCCCTCCGTGTTCGGCAGCTCCCAGAGTCCCGCGAGCAGCCCCTTCGCGGGGCGCTTTCGCACCGCGGTGTGATTCCCGCAGCGCAGACGAAGGACCGTCCGCGCCTCCTCGCGCCGCGCCTTCTTCGGCTTTTTCACCGGGAGCTTTCCCGTTGTGCCGTGCGCTTTTGCGAGGCAGTGCTCCGCAATGGGGCAGGCGTCGCACTTCGGCTCGCCGTTCGGGGCGCAGACCGTCGCGCCGAGCTCCATGAGCGCCTGCGTAAAATCGCCGCAGCGCCCCTTGGGGTAAATTTCGCCGAGCGCGGCGGCGAGATCCTTTTTAAACGAAGCGTCATCGATCGGCGTGAAATCCTCGAGCACGCGGGTGCAGACGCGCAGCACGTTCCCGTCCACGGCGGCGCAGGGCTGATCGAAGCAGATCGAGGCGATCGCCCCGGCAGTGTAGTCCCCGACGCCGGGCAGGGCGAGCAGGCCCTCCTTCGTCTCCGGGAAGCGTCCGCCGTTCTCGGCGAGCACCTTCGCGCATTTTTGCAGATTGCGCGCGCGGTTGTAGTATCCGAGCCCCTCCCAGAGCTTTAAGAGCGCGTCCTCCGGCAGTGCGGCAAGGGCGAAGACGTCCGGCGCCGCCTCCAGAAACCGGGAATAATACCCCTTCACCGCCTCCACGCGCGTCTGCTGCAGCATGATCTCCGAGAGCCAGACGTGATAAGGCTCCCGATCGTGCCGCCAAGGCAGATCCCGCGCGGAAACCGAAAACCAGTCCAGCAGGGGAGAGACGATGTGGGAGAGACGCTTTGAATCCATAGAGACCTCCGAATTTTTGATGCTGCAATTTTATCATGGACTGCGGCAAATGTCGAGTTAGGAGTGAGGAGTTAGGAGTGAGGAATGAAGG
>CAMJHX010000121.1 GCA_946405655.1 uncultured Clostridia bacterium | reverse complement strand
TATTCTCCGTCCGCGCGCGTGATGAGCGCGCGGTCCTGTTTTGAGAGCGTTTCAACCGCGGCGGGGGAGAGCGCCTCCTGCGTGCAGAGCGGCGGGAAGATGACGCACCACCAGTTTTTCCCCTCGCCCGCGCCGAGCGTGATCCGCAGGGAATCATATTCCCCGGCGGGCAGGGCAAAGGCGCCGTAGTCCCGCGTCGGGTAGTGCTCCGTGCCGAATTCCACGCGCACGGGCTGATCCGTCGCCGTTCTCGCCGCGCGGAGAATCAAAGGCTTTGCCGATTCCACGATGCGCCGCGCCTCGCCGGCGCTCTCCGCGCCCTGCAGCTTCGGCGAGAGACAGCGGAGCACCGCGTCGCGCACGGCGAGCTTCTCCGCCTGATCCGCCGCGCTGTCCGACGCTGCGATCACATGCAGCCGCACCAGCCGTCCCGCCAGCCGCGCCTGCGTCCCCTGCGCCCAGAGCCCCGTGAGCAGCGCAAAGCAAAGCGAGAGCATCAGCGCAAGCTCCCAGGCATGTAATTTTCGGTGATCTTCCACTTCCATCATCCTTTCCGAAAAGAGGATAGCCGAAAAAGAGAAAAACGATACCCCGCACCTCTTGGAGCTCTGTACAAGGGCGGGGACCTGTGCCCCGCCGTAACCCAGCATCAGATCCGGCGGCCCACAGGTGGCCGCCCTACGTTCTGAATGACCGAACAGTCGCAAATCATACCCGCTCTGTGTGATTTCCTCACTGAAAAACAGGATGCGCTTTGGTATAGTAGCACCATCAATACTGTATTTGGAGGAATCCGTTATGGCAGAAGAAAAGAAAGTCGCCATCAAGTTCCAGCGTCTGGGAGACAAGCCGCTGAAGGAATATGTCGAGGCCGTCGCCGATCCCGCGGGCAAGCCCGAAAACGGCAGCGCCGCCGCGCTCGTCGCCGCGCTCGCCGCGAGCCTCGGTTCTCTGGCCGCCGCCTCCGCCGAGGAGGGCAAGATTGACGCCGTCGTGCTGCAGGAGCTGCCCGAGATGAGCAAGTACATGCTCAAGCAGGTCGAGGAGATGGTCAAATCCCGCGCTCCGCTCATGAAGCGTCTCGCCGAGGGCGGATCTCCCGAGGAGCTCGAGAGCGCCGCGCGCGTCGCCTGCGGCATCCCGAACGAGATGGTCTACATGATGTGCCATCTGGCAGAGCTCCTTGAGCCCGTGGCAGAACACTGCTCCGACGCAATGGTCTATAACGTCCTCGGCGCGGTGCATCTCGCTCTCGGCGTCATCGCCGCGATGCGCGGCGAGATCAAGGCCGTGAGCCGCCATATGATGGAGTTTACGTTCCAGTACACCGTCAACCGCGAGGCGGAGCTGAACGTGCAGGAGCATCAGGAGCTGTTCGATCGCCTGATTGAGAAGCTCAACGCCAGACTGTAAACGAAAAACCGCACCCGGTTGGGTGCGGTTTTTTAGTTGGTAGTTTGTAGTTGATAGTTGTTGGTGTCTCCGACGGATTGGAATTGCCGCCGAAGGCGGCTCCTTCAACTACCAACTAATAACTATCAACTACCAACTTATTTTCTGATCTTGCCCTTTTCTTCGATCAGCGGCAGATACTCGATATACGGCGTGTCGTTCGCGCACTGGAACGGGGCGGCGGCGGCGAACTTTGCCACGGCCTGCGCGCTCTTTTCCGGCTGGCGGAGCGTGCCCGCGCCGTTGACGCAGCCGCCGGGGCAGGCCATGCCCTCGAGCAGGTAGCCGTCGTATTTTCCGGCCTTCGCCATCATCAGCAGCTTGCGGCACTCGGCGAGACCCGCGGCGGAGGCGACCTTCACCTCGCGGTCGGGGTCGATCTGGTGGATCGCGTTCACGACCGCCTGCGCCACGCCGCCGGCGACGGCGAAGTTTCTCGCGTCGGCGCCGCCCTCGCTCAGCGGCAGCTCCTCGCCCGAGAACACATCGTCAATGCCCTTGGCCTCCATCATGCCGAGCACTTCCTCGAACGTGAGCACGAAGTCCACGTCGCTGCGCACGGACTTGCGGCGTGCCTCGAGCTTCTTCGCGTCGCACGGGCCGACGAACACGACCTTGCAGCCGGGGTACTTTTGCTTGATCATGCGCGCAGTGAGCACCATCGGCGTGAAGGCGACGGAGATGTTCTCCGCAAACTGGGGGAAGAGCTTCTTGACCATATCGCTCCAGCTCGGGCAGCAGGACGTGACCATGAATTTGTGCTTCGACGGCACCTCCTCCAGGAAGTCCGCCGCCTCCTCGATCACGCACAGGTCCGCGCCGATGGCAACCTCGTGCACCTTCGTGAAGCCGAGCTTCTGAAACGCGCTCTGCATCTTCTCCGGCACGCCGTTCGGCCCGAACTGGCCAACGAACGCCGGCGCGAGCGCCACGTGCACCTCGTCGCCGCTCTTGATCGCCTGGATCGTCTGGAAGATCTGGCTCTTATCGGAGATCGCGCCGAAGGGGCAGGCGACCATGCACTGGCCGCAGGAGGTGCATTTCTCATAGTCGATCTCCGCGCGGCCCATCTCGTCGGACTTCAGGCAGTCCATGCCGCAGGCCTTGCGGCAGGGGCGCTCCTGCTTGACGATCGCGTGGAAGGGGCAGGCCTGCATGCACTTGCCGCAGCGGATGCACTTGTCGGCGTCGATGTGCGCGCGGCCGTTTTCGCGGTAGATCGCGCCCTTCGGACAGACCTCCATGCACGGGTGCTCCAGGCAGCCCTGGCAGCCGTCCGTGATGCGCACCACGTTGTCCGGGCATTTGTTGCAGGCGAATTTGATCACGTTGATGAGCGGCTTTTCATAATAGCTCTCGGGGGAGAGCGCCGCCTCAATCCCGTCGGACACCTTGGCGTAGTCCGCGAGCCGCTGCACGGGCAGACCCATCGCGAGACGGAGCCGCTCGCCGATGACGGCGCGCTCGAGGAAGATACTGTCGCGATAGGAGCCGATCTCTCCGGGAATGAGCTCAAACGGCAGCCGCTCCAGCTTGTCGGCATAGTCGCCGCCCTCGTAGGCAAGGCGGGCGATCGCAGCGAACACCTGCTGGCGGATGCGGGTTTTTCCGGTCTCGAGTCCTTTCATGTCGTGTCTCCTTTTTCTTTGAGTGACTTACACTTTAATATAACATTTTGCCACGGTTCTGACAATCCATTTCGCTTGAAAGAATGGAAAGTCATGCTTTCGCGGGGAAGATACCAACACATTGTCAATTTTTTTACGAGTTTTGTGACGAACGCACAGACAAATCCCGAGGTTATTGCTATGATATGATCAAGAAAAAAACATGGAGGGAATCTCATGGAAGAGACCAAGACCAAAGCCAAAATTCTTGCCGTGGCAGGCAAGGGCGGCGTGGGCAAAACCAGCCTGTGCAGCGCCATTGTTCGTCTTCTGGTGGCAGCGCACCCCGGCAAGCGCATTCTCGCCATCGACGCCGACCCCGCGATCGGTCTTTCGACCGCGCTGGGCATCCAGGTCGACCACACGCTCGACGATATCCGCAACGCCGTCATCGAGACGAGCGAGCGCGGCGAGTACCGTCAGGCCATCGAGATCCTCAACGAGGCGCGCTTCCGCATTTTCGACACGATGGTCGAGTGCGAAGGCTTCTCCTTCCTCGCCATTGGCCGTCCCGAGGCTGCCGGCTGCTACTGCTCCGTCAACTCCTATCTGAAGGAAGTCATCAGCATGCTCGCCGGCGACTTTGACTATGTCGTCATCGACTGCGAGGCCGGCATCGAGCAGATCTCCCGCCGCGTGCTCGACGAGGTCACCCACCTGCTCCTCATCACCGACCAGAGCGCCAAGGGCGTGAACGTCTGTCGCGAGATCAAGCAGGTCGCGGACGAGCTGATCAAGTACGAGCGCATCGGCATCATCTGCAACCGCGTCGTCGATCCGAGCATGAACGAGCTCATCAAGCTGGAGGGCGTTGAGAATCTCGCCTTCATCCCCACCGATCCGGCGCATGCCGCCAACGACATTCAGGGCAAGAGCGTCTTTGAGCTGCCCGAGGATTCCAGCATCATGGTCGGCGTCAAAGAGGCGCTCACCGCCATCGACATGATTTAAGGAGGATCACCATGGATCTGTTTAACGTATTCATCACCGAAACCAACGAGCAGCTCGGCGCGGCGAAGCAGAAGTGGGCCTATAATGCGCGCGACGCGTGGAAGGATCTCGGCACGAGCGAGCTCGTCCTCATGAAGGACGCCGCCTACGAGCTCGGCGGCAGCGGCAAGGCCGCCGTCAACTTCACCTGCGTCACCGATGACAAGTCCCTCGTCTCCGGCGACGAGATCCTCCTCTACGGCCCCGATCTCAAGGATCTCAAGGCCGACTCCACCTTCGCCCGCATCGCCTTCCTCGGCGTCAAGGAGATCTCCAAGGACGAGCAGGAGGCCTTCAACACCATCCAGAACATGGAGTTCGTGAAGTACCACGTCTTCCCCGAGGGCTACATGATGCGCGTCTCTCCGGAGTCCAACCGCGAGCAGGTTCGCGTCAGCAAGAAGGCGATCAAGCGCGGCATCAGCTTCAAGAGCGTCGGCGCGGACTACATCAAGCAGTACCACACCAACCCCAACATCACCGCCGTCAAGCTGATCTTCATCACCGATCCTTCTGTCGATTACAAGGCGCTCACCGAGCGTGCCAAGAAGGTGGGTGAGGTCACCAAGACCATGAACAAGATCCTCGAGGGTCTGCCCGAGGACCTCGACTGCGCGTCCTGCAGCTTCAAGCCCGTCTGCGACGAGGTGGAAGGCCTGAAAGAGCTCCACTTCGGCAAGGAAGGCATGAAGAAGATGGG
>CAMJHX010000120.1 GCA_946405655.1 uncultured Clostridia bacterium | reverse complement strand
GCCAAGTACGTCGACGTCATGATCGGCAACGAGGAGGATTTCACCGCCTGCCTCGGCTTCGAGATCGAGGGCAACGACGAGAACCTGAAAGAGCTCAACCTCGACGGTTACAAGAAAATGATCGGCAGGGCCGCCGAGACCTATCCGAATTTCAAGGTCGTGGCGACGACGCTGCGCACGGTGCGCACCGCCACGGTCAACGACTGGAAAGCCATCTGCTGGGCGGACGGCGAGATTTCTCAGTCAAAGGAATATAACGGCCTCGAGATCCTCGACCGTGTCGGCGGGGGAGACTCCTTCGCCTCCGGCCTGGTCTATGGGCTCATGACGACGGGCGACCCCGAAAAGGCGGTCAACTACGGCGCGGCCCACGGGGCGCTGGCCATGACCACGCCGGGTGATACGTCGATGGCGAGCGTGAACGAGGTGGAGGCGATCATGGGAGGCGCCGGCGCGAGAGTCAAGCGCTGAGGGGAATTAGGAATTAGGAGTTAGGAGTTAGGAGTTAGGAGTGAAACCCTTCATGAACTCGGATTTCTTGCTTTCGACAGAGACTGCAAGAAATCTTTATCACGATTATGCTGCAGGGATGCCGATCATTGACTATCATTGTCATCTTGACCCCAAGGAGATCTATGAGGATCGGCGGTTTGAGAACATCACGCAGGTCTGGCTGGGCGGCGACCACTACAAGTGGCGGCTCATGCGCTCGGCGGGGGTGGCAGAGCGCTTCATCACCGGCGACGCCTCCGACCGAGAGAAGTTTCAAAAATGGGCGGAGACGCTCTCGCTTGCGATCGGCAATCCGCTCTATCACTGGAGCCATCTGGAGCTGAGAAACTACTTCGGCTATGACGGCGTTCTGAACGGGGACACGGCGGAGATGGTCTGGAACCTCTGCAACGAGAAGCTGAAAGCCCTGTCCGCGCGAAAGCTGATCATGGATTCCAATGTGCAGGTCATCTGCACCACGGACGATCCGGCGGACAGCCTCGAATGGCACAAAAAAATCGCCGAGGACAAGTCCTTCAGCGTTCAGGTGCTGCCGAGCTTTCGCCCGGACAAAGCCCTCGGCATCGAGAAGGCGGATTATCCGGATTACCTCAATCGGTTGGGTGAGATCACATCTTATGCGCAGCTTCTTGATGTGCTGAAAACGCGCCTCACGTTCTTCGTCTCCCTCGGCTGTCGGGTCTCCGACCACGGGCTCGATGCGGTGCCGTTCGCGCCGGCGACGGACGAAGAGGTCGAAGCAATCTTCCAAAAGCGCCTCGGAGGAGCGCTGCCGACGGCGTTGGAGGCAAAGCAGTTCAAAACCGCGCTGCTCCTTGCACTCGGCAGGGAATACCACCGCCTCGGCGTCGTGATGCAGCTGCACTTCGGCGTCATTCGCGACAACTCGAAGCGGGTATTCAAAGCCCTCGGCCCGGACGCCGGCGTCGACTCCATCGGCGACGCGGTTTCAATCACAGATCTCGCGGCGTTTTTGAACGCGCTCGACGAGACCGATGCGCTGCCGAAGACGATTCTGTATTCCCTGAACCCGAACGACAACGCCGCGATCGTCTCGGTCATGGGCGCGTTCCAGACCGGGGAGGCGGTCTCCAAGGTGCAGCACGGCAGCGCATGGTGGTTCAATGACCACAAGCGCGGCATGATCGATCAGCTGACCAATCTCGCCGCGGGCGGCTATCTCGCGGGCTTCGTCGGCATGCTCACGGACTCGCGCAGCTTCCTCAGCTATGCCCGGCACGAATATTTCCGCCGCATCCTCTGCGACCTCATCGGCACATGGGTCGAGAACGGGGAGTACCCAAACGACGATGCCGCGCTCAGAGCCATCGTCGAGGGCGTCTGCTATACCAACGCGCGGCGATATTTCAAGCTGTAACACAGGCACAACGCCTGCCGATCAGGAGGAAAGACCATGGCAAAATGCGCGAACTATCCGATCCTGCTTGTCCCACGGCATGTACGGATGGGGCAGGGATGAGGGCATCAACCGTTACGCGCCATACTGGGGCGCGAACGACGGGCTTCTGGAGGTCAGCTCCGCGAGCACCCGGAATACACCACCGTGCAGGAGGAGTAATCAAAACGCCCTGAAATCGAGAGAATTTCAGGGCGTTTTTTGCCGCTATCGGCAAAATAATAAATAAAATGAAACACGATTCGATTGAAATTTTGCCGATAAAATGCTATACTATGCAGGGAAGGAGGGACGGCAGATGCAGTATCTTTCTGTTGCGGAGGCGGCAATGAAATGGGGCGTCTCCGAGCGCAGCGTTCGCAATTACTGCGCGCACGGCAGAGTCGAGGGCGCGTTTCTCGTCGGCAAGACGTGGAGCATCCCCGAGAGCGCCGAAAAACCCGAGCGGCTCAACAAGCACACGGACGCGCCGAGGACGCTTCTGGAGGTGCTGAAGGCGGAGAAGGCGGCGAAGCTCCACGGCGGGATCTATCACAAGCTTCAAATTGAATTGACCTACAATTCCAACCATATTGAGGGAAGCCGCCTGACCCACGACCAGACCCGCTATATCTTCGAAACGAACACCCTCGGCGTCACCGATGAGGCGGTGCGGGTTGACGATGTGGTCGAGACGGCGAATCACTTCAAATGCATCGACATGATCATCGACAGCGCCCCCGGCGCGCCGAGCGAGGCGCTCATCAAGCAGCTGCACGCCGTGCTGAAGGGGGGAACCGCCGACTCACGGCAGGACTGGTTCGCGGTCGGCGCTTATAAAAAGCTGCCCAATGAGGTCGGCGGCAGGGAAACCGCCGCGCCGGAGGATGTGGCCGCGCAGATGAAAAAGCTGCTCGCGGATTACAATGCCGTCAAGACGAAGACCTTCGATGACCTGCTGGAGTTTCACTGGCGGTTTGAGCGGATTCATCCCTTTCAGGACGGTAACGGCCGCGTCGGGCGGCTGCTTCTGTTCAAGGAGTGTCTCAGATATAATATTGTTCCGTTTATCATCGATGAGAGTCTCAAGCTGTATTATTACCGCGGTCTGCAGGAATGGGAGCGCGAGCGCGGCTATCTGCGCGACACCTGCCTGACCGCGCAGGACCGGTTCAAGAAGGATCTGGATTATTTCAGGATCCCATATGATGACCGCGATTGAGCGCAAGAAAACGGGAGGGGCTTGTTGCCTCTCCCGTTTTGTCTGCACGGAACCAACCCTGTAGGGGCGGCCTCGGCGATCTGCGCCTGTCATCCTGAGCGGAGCGCGACAGCGCGGAGTCGAAGGATCTTGGCAGAGCAGTTGGACTGAGGCTGGATGTTCTCTTTTCCTGCGCTGCCAAGATCCCTCGACAGGCTCGGGATGACAGTATGAAGAGATGATGCGCATTCGCCGGGGATCGGCTTTGAGCTTGGGCTTGTTCTGCGCGGGGCGCCGAGGTCGTCGCCCCCTACGAATGCAGCGCTTTTGTAATCTTCCCCCTTAAAACAGCGACAGCTGCTCGTTTCGCTCCGGGAGGTCTGCGATGTATCGGAAGCATTCCTCCGGGTCGTGCAGGACGCCGTGCCTTTCGCATTCCTCGTGAAAGAGGCGCCAAAGCGCCGCGCTGTTTGGGCTGGGGATCTCGTAGGCATTGCCGTAGCGCCTGCGGTATTCGTCGCTCAGGCCGGGGAAGTGCCGGTCGAGCGCGGCGTAATAGTATTCCCGGTTCCCGTCGCGCAGCGTCAGCCCCATGCCGAAGCAGATGACGCCCTTCACCCCGGCGTCGAAGCAGCAGTCGAGGATGCGGCGCACGTTCTCCTCCGTGTCCGTCAGAAACGGGAGGATCGGCGTCATCCAGACGACGGTGGGGATGCCGAGCTTCTGAAATTCCTTCAGCACCTCATACCGCCGCGAGGTGGTGCAGACGTTCGGCTCGAGCACGCGGCTTAAGCCATCGTCCGCGACCGTGAGCGTCATCTGCAGGACGCTTTTCGCGTTCTGGTTTATGCGGTCGAAGAGCTCCAGATCCCGCAGCACGAGATCGGATTTCGTGATCACCGAGGCGCCGAAGGCGTATCGCTCGATCAGCTCCAGACAGCGCCGCGTCAATTGCAGCTCCGCCTCGCACGGCTGATACGGGTCGCTCATCGAGCCGGTGGAGATGACGATCCTTTTCCGTCTCGTTTTCAGAATGTCCTCCAGCAGCGCGGGCGCGTTGCGCTTGACCGCGACGTCCTCGAACGGGTGCGTAAACTGGTAGCACGTGCTCCGGCTGTCGCAGTAGACACAGCCGTGCGCGCACCCGCGGTAGAGGTTCATCCCGTTCTGCCGCGTCAGGAGAGATTTCGCATCGACAAAATGCATGGGCATGCTCCATCCGTTACAGATTTTGAGCCCATGATAATCCCGATTCCATCCGCCGTCAATGCCTGGAATTGGGCAAAACTGGTTATCAACTTTTTTCAATCTTTTCATGCACAAAAAGCGTTTTACAGAATGCGCTTTCGGCGTTAGGATAGAGCCTGTCAACGAAATCACAAAAGGAAGTGTATGCATCCATGGATAACCGGCAGCCTGAGCAGAAGCAGCGCTATGGTCTGCTCACCGCCGTCACGCTGATCACCGGCACGGTCATCGGCAGCGGCATCTTCTTCAAGGCGTCCAGCGTCCTCACGGCGACGAACGGCAGCGTGCCGCTCGGCATCCTCATGTTCGCGCTCGCGGCGCTCGCCATCATCTTCGGCAGCCTCGCCATCGGCCAGATCTCCGCCCGCACCGACAAGCCCGGCGGCATCATGACGTATTATGAGGAGTTCATCAGCCCGCGCATGGCCTGCGCCTACGGCTGGTTCGAGGTCTTCATCCACTATCCCGCGATCATCGCGGTGCTC
>CAMJHX010000119.1 GCA_946405655.1 uncultured Clostridia bacterium | reverse complement strand
TGGTTGCGGAGACAGGACTCGAACCTGCGACCTCCGGGTTATGAGCCCGACGAGCTACCGACTGCTCCACTCCGCGATATGGGATCCTCTTTCCGAGGAGCTTATATACTATATCATATAAGCCCCTCGGTGTCAAGGATTAATTTCTGGAATATTCTTCCAATTACTTTTTGGCCTTGATCTCGTCGAGAATCTGGCCGAGCAGCTCTTCCGTGGTCGGGCCGGCGGGCTCTTCGGGAGCGGGCTCCTCTTCCTTCTTGGAGGCGAGCTCGCGCGCCTTGTTGAAGGCCTTGACGACGGCGAAGATCACGAGGGAGACGATCAGGAAGTTGATGATGGCCTGGATGAAGTTGCCGATCATCAGCTGCGCGTCACCGACCTGAATGGCGAGACCGCTGAAGTCGAGACCGCCGCAGATCATGCCGATCACAGGGCCGATCACGTCGTTGACGAGGGAGGTCACGATCGCGCTGAACGCACCGCCGATGACGACGCCGACTGCGAGATCCATGACATTGCCCTTCATAATGAACTCTTTGAATTCCTGAATCAGAGATTTCTTTTCCATGGTTCAAACTCTCCTTCTCTATAAATTTGCTTTCGCACTGATAATTATAACACAATCCCGCCGCTTCCGCAACACGGAGACGGCGGGAAATTTCGTTATTTGGAAGAAGGTACCAGAAGCTCCTTGCCGCCCATGTAGGGACGCAGAACCTCGGGGATCTTCACGCTGCCGTCGGCCTGGAGGTTGTTCTCCAGGAAGGCAATCAGCATGCGCGGGGGCGCGACGCAGGTGTTATTGAGCGTATGGGCGAGATAATTCTTGCCGTCCTCGCCCTTGACGCGGATGCGCAGACGGCGCGCCTGCGCGTCGCCGAGGTTGGAGCAGGAGCAGACCTCGAAATACTTCTGCTGGCGCGGGCTCCACGCCTCGATGTCGCAGCTCTTGACCTTCAGATCCGCCAGATCGCCGGAGCAGCACTCCAGCTGGCGCACCGGGATATCGAGGCTGCGGAAGAGCTCGACGGAGTTCTGCCAGAGCTTCTCATACCAGTACATGCTGTCCTCGGGCTTGCAGACGACGACCATCTCCTGCTTCTCGAACTGGTGGATGCGGTAGACGCCGCGCTCCTCGATGCCGTGGGCGCCCTTCTCCTTGCGGAAGCAGGGGGAATAGCTCGTCATCGTCTGGGGCAGCTCGCTCTCGGGCAGGATCTGGTCGATGTAGCGGCCGATCATGGAGTGCTCGGACGTGCCGATCAGATAGAGATCCTCGCCCTCGATCTTATACATCATCGCGTCCATCTCCGGGAAGGACATGACGCCCTCGACGACGGCGCCGTGGATGAGAAACGGCGGGATGACATAGGTAAAGCCCTTGCCGATCATGAAATCGCGGGCGTAGGCGAGCACCGCCTCATGCAGACGGGCGATATCGCCCATGAGATAGTAGAAGCCGTTGCCGGAGACGCGCCTCGCGGCGTCGAGATCGATGCCGTTGAAGGACTCCATGATCTCCGTGTGATACGGGATCGGGAAATCGGGCGTGACCGCCTCGCCGAAGCGCTGCACCTCGACGTTGCAGCTGTCGTCCGGGCCGATCGGCACGGAATCGTCGATGATCTGCGGAATACGCATCATGATATCGCGGATCTTGGTCTCATACTCCTCCTCGAGCTTTTCGAGCTCGGCGAGGCGCTCCGCCTGCGCGTTGACCTGCGCCTTGATCGCCTCGACCTCGTCCAGCTTGGAGGGGTCCTTCTTCGCCATGCCCATGAGCTTGCCGATCTGCTTGGAGAGGCTGTTGCGCTGCGCGCGGAGATCGGACGCCTCGCTGATGGCGGCGCGGTTCAGCTTATCGAGCTCCAGAACCTCGTCCACCAGCGGCAGCTTCGCTTCCTGGAACTTCTTCTTCATATTCTCCCGCACGAGGTCGGGATTCTCTCTAACCAGTCTAATATCAATCATTGTGTCTAATTCTCCCCTGTTTTTTCTTTGTTTATTTCCGCTTCGGCAGTGTCCGCAGCGCCTCGATCAGCGCCTCACGGTCGTCTGCCCCGTAGAATTCCAGCTCGATCTTGCCGACTTTCCTGCCCTGCTGCAGCCGCACCCGGCGTCCGAGCGCGTTTTCCAGCGCTCTGGCGCATTCGCCGAGATAGTCGACGGCGGTTTCATCCTTTTTCGGCGTCTCCAGCTCCGGCTGCTTGAGCAGGCTGTCCACCAGCGCCTCCGCCCGACGGACGGAGAGATGCTTCTGCAGAATCGTCTGCGCGATGTTCAGCTGCACGTCCGGATGCTCGAGCGGCAGGAGCGCTCTGGCGTGTCCCGCTGAGAGCTCGCCGGATTCGACCATCTGGCGCACCGGCTCGGAGAGCATCAGCAGGCGCATCGCGTTCGCAATCGCGGGGCGAGACTTCCCCACCGACTGCGCGACCTCCTCTTGCGTCATGCCGTAGGTCTGCTGCAGGACCTCATAGCCCTGCGCCTCTTCGATCGGGTTCAGATCCTCGCGCTGCAGGTTTTCCACGAGTGCCATCTCCATGGCCTTCTGCTCGTCCACCGTGAGGATATGTACCGGCACGGTCTCGAGCCCGGCCTTCCGCGCGGCTCGCCAGCGGCGCTCGCCGGCGATGATCTGGTAGTAGCCGGATTCCTGCGGCCGCACCGTGATCGGCTGGATCATGCCGTGCGTCGCGATGGACTCCGCCAGCTCCTCGAGGGCTTCCTCATCGAACCGGCGTCTCGGCTGATCTGCGCGCGGCTCGATCTTCATGATCGGCAGCTGCGTCACCTCCGTGTCCTCCGCCTCGTTCTCCTCGAGCGTCACGTCCTCGGCGAAAAGCGCCTCCAGTCCGGTTCCGAGCCCTTTCTTCTTATCCTTCGCCATGATTCACCTCCGCTGCGGCCTCCGCCGCTTTCTTTGCTTTCTTTGCCTCGCGCTTGATGATCTCATCCGCGAGGTGGAGATACGCCCGCGCGCCCTTGGATTCCTTATCATAGGCAATGGCGGGTTTTCGGTGGCTCGGCGCCTCCGAGAGCCGCACATTGCGCGGGATCGCGGTTTTATAGACCTTTTTGCCGAAGAACCTGCGCACCTCAGTCACGACCTGCTCCGAGAGATTCGTGCGCTTGTCGTACATGGTCATGACGATGCCCTGCACCTCAAGCTGCGGGTTGATGCCGCGATTGCACATCTGGATCGTGCGCATCAGATCCGCGATGCCTTCCAGCGCATAATACTCGCACTGCACCGGGATCAGCACGCTGTCCGCTGCCGCGAGCGCGTTGATCGTCAGCAGCTCCAGCGACGGCGGGCAGTCGATCAGGATGAAGTCATAATCATCCTTGACGTCCGCGAGCGCCGCTTTCATGATCTGCTCGCGCTTCGGCAGCTGCACCAGCTCCACCGAGCAGCCGGAGAGGTTCACGTTTGCGGGGAGGACGTCTCCCCATTTCGTATGCCGCACGCAGTCTTTGGCGGCGGCGCCGTTGATCATCATATCATAACAGTTCGGACGCGTCTGCTTGTCCACACCCATGCCCGACGTGCTGTTTCCCTGCGGATCGCAGTCCACGAGCAGCACGCGGCGTCCGCGCTTTTTCAGTGCCGCCGTCAGGTTCACACAGGAAGTGGTTTTGCCCACGCCGCCCTTCTGATTCGCCACGGCGATGGTAATTGCCATTTCAATTCTCCCCTGTTATTTTTGTGTTCACAGTATAGCAGGGAAGACGTCATTTTGCAAGTGTGCACATTCGTACTCCTCGTGTTTCACGTGAAACACTTAAGGGTGAGCTTCGGCGATTGACGAATCTCGATGTTTCACGTGAAACACAACTGATTTACGACAAGAGCAGATCCAAGTCCTGAATCGACAGTTCAGGCTGTAATGCGAGATTGATCGCGTAACCGGCAAGCTTAGAGAAATCCGACACCGTGGTGTCGATATCTCGCGGCGTGACAAACATTCCAGCAAGGGCATCCGAGTCAGAGACTGTGCGAATGTCCATCACGGTCGGGACACCTATTGCAATCACCGGAACCCCCAGCGCATCGCGATCCAGCGCCTCCCGATGATTCCCGACGCCGGAGCCGGGTGAAATACCGGTATCGGAAATCTGGATCGTGCGGCAGAGGCGCTCCGGCTCGGAGCAGGCGAGCGCGTCGACGGCGATCACAACGTCCGGCTGCAAATCCGCAGAAACCGCCCTGACCATCCGCGCTGCCTCGATGCCGGTCGTGCCGAGCACGCCGGGGGAGAGGACGCAGACCGGGCGAAAGGCAGAGAACATTTCTGTGTCCTGACTCTGCAAATGCCGTGTCGCGAGTACGGACTCCGCCGTATGCGGCCCGATCGCGTCCGGCGTGATGGCGCGATTGCCCAAACCGACCACCAGCGCGGAAAAACGATCCTTTTGCGGGAGCAAATCCCCAATCAGAGCAGAAAGCAAGCTCGCCGCCGAGGAAAACGCATCCTCCTCGCGCCGCAGCACCGGCTCCAGCGTGACCGTATGATAAACGCCGATCGGTTTACATAATTCTTCAGAGGCAGAAGGGGAGCGCACCTCCACCGTCGTGACGTGAAAACCGTCCCGGTCGGTTTCGCGCACCTCCACACCCTCCAACCGCCCCGCGCCCGCGCGGACGCGATGCGCCTCAACCGCCAAATCCGTCCGCGGCAGCGGATATACCATACAATTATACCTCCATTTTCCGCTCAGTCAGCACAACATCCTGTGTCTGAAAACAAGCATAAACACAATTGCAGAAAAATATAGCCCTGATCGAAAAAAATGCTTGCTTTTTCAATACTTTCATGATATATTCTACAAATGCAGAACGAGACGAGGAGGTGTCGAAGAGCAATG
>CAMJHX010000118.1 GCA_946405655.1 uncultured Clostridia bacterium | reverse complement strand
CGTCGATGAGCTTCTGCAGGCTCATGAGGATGCCGAGCTTGGCGTGGTACCATGTGAGTCCGCCCTGGAAGTAGACGGCGTAGGGCTCGCGGATGGGGCCGTCGGCGCTGAGCTCGATGGACGAGCCCTGCACGAAGGCGCCCGCCGCCATGATGACCTCGCTGTCATAGCCGGGCATCGCCCACGGGATGGGGTCGACGTAGCTGTCCACCGGGGCGGCAGCCTGAATGCCCTTGCAGAAGGCGACCATCGCCTCGCGCGAGCCGAGCTCGACCGCCTGGATGATGTCGTGGCGGGATTCCGCAGCGTTCGGGACGCACTTAAAGCCGAGCCGCTCATAGAGGCTTGCGGCGAAGATCGCGCCCTTGAGCGCTCCCGCCGTGACCGTCGGCGCGAGGAAGAAGCCCTGATAGAACGCGGGCATGAGGCCGAGATTTGCGCCGACCTCCTGACCGAGACCGGGCGCGCTCAGACGATAGGCGCAGCGGTCGACGAGGTCGCGCCGCCCGCAGATGTACCCGCCGATCGGCGCAAGCCCGCCGCCGGGGTTTTTGATGAGGGAGCCGACGATCATGTCCGCGCCGACGTCGGAGGGCTCAATCGTCTCGACAAACTCGCCGTAGCAGTTATCGACCATGCAGATCACGTCCGGCTTGACGCGCTTGCAGAAGGCGATGAGCTCCCCGATCTGCTGCACGGAGAAGGTCGGGCGCGTGGCATAGCCCTTGGAGCGCTGGATCGTGATGAGCTTGGTGCGCTCGTTGATCGCGCGCTCGATGGCGGGATAGTCGAACGTGCCGTCCGGCAGGAGATCCGCCTGCGCGTAGGTGACGCCGTATTCCTTGAGCGAGCCCACGCTCTCGCGGATGCCGATGACCTCCTCGAGCGTGTCATACGGCGCGCCGACGGGGCTGAGCAGCTCATCGCCGGGCAGGAGGTTTGCGCTGAGCGCGACGGTGAGCGCGTGCGTGCCGCAGGTGATCTGGGGCCTCACGAGCGCCGCCTCGGTATGGAAGGTCTCGGCGTAGACGCGCTCCAAGTTATCGCGCCCCTCGTCGTTGTAGCCATAGCCCGTGGTGGCGGCGAAGTGGCTCGCGTTCACGCGGTTTCGCTGCATGGCGAGCAGCACCTTGTTCTGATTATATTCCGCGCGGCGGTCGATCTCCCGGAAGCGCTCCTCCAGAGAGGAGAGCACCTCCTCGCCCAGCGCATACACCGCCGGGGAGACGCCGAGCGCCTGATACATCTGCTGATTTTCCATGGTCATACTCCTTTAAGAAACAAACAGGAAAAGGATAGCGCAAACGGCGCGGAAAGTCAATGGATGGGATGGTGAGACGATACGGGTTCGCCCGGGATCGGCGGTGGAATTGCCCGTTCCTGCGCGGGACGCCGGGGGCGTCGTCCCCTACGAAGCACCATCGAAGGTATGGCGCAGGGTCGGGGCGTGAGCCCCGCAGTGCCATCGGCAGAAAATGCGGCGGGCGCAAGCGGCCCGCCGTTTCTCCGCAAAAAAGAGAGGGGACGAGCCCCTCTCTTTTTATTATGGTGTTATTCCGCAAGATCTCTGTACAGGAACGTGACGATCTGGCCGCGGGTGCAGGTGTTGTCCGGGCCGAAGTGCGTGGCGTCCATGCCGTTGGTGATCTCATTCTTTACCGCCCAGAGGACCGCGTCGGTGTAATATTCATCGGCGGGGACGTCCGAGAACGGATTGTTCGTTCCGGCGGCGGGCTTATTATGGGATCTCCAGAGGAACGTGACGACGTGCGCGCGGGTGCAGGGGACGTCGGGTCCGAAATGCGTGGCGTCCATGCCGTTCGTGATGCCCTGCTCGACCGCCCAGAGGACGGGCTTATAGAAATAATCACCCGCCTTGACGTCCGCAAACGGATTGTCTGTGCTCTCCGGCTCGGGGGAACCGGCGGCGCGCCAGAGGAACGTGACGACCTGGCCGCGCGTGCAGGGGGCTTCCGGGGAGAACTGCAGATCGCCGGTGCCGTTCGTGATGCCGTTTTCCGCCGCCCAGACGACGGGGTCGGCATAATACTGATCGGTCGGCACGTCGATGAAGCCCGTCTGCAGGAGATAGAGCATCTCCAGCGCGGTGAGGCCGTCCTCCGGCTCCGTCGGAGAGAGGTAAGCATAGGCCGCGACGGAATCGCTGAACTGCGCAAACCACGCGTCATACTCCTCGCCGGAGATTACGCCGCGGCTTTCCAGAGAAAAGGTGCTCACGTCCGGGTAATAGTAGCTGTCGCCGTTCTTGTCGGGCACGGTCTGCCAGACGTCCGCGGTTGCCTTTTCGTCCAGAACGAACCTGCCGTCACGGAAGAAGTAAACCTTGTCCACAACATTCGGGTTGATGAGCCCCTCATAGGCGGGATCGCTGGAGGTGAAGACGGTCTCGGAATGCACGAAGAGGCCGAGCTCTCCCCTGTCGTTTTCGATAACCGCCGTCCAGTCGTCGGAATGGTTGTAACCGGAATACTCATAGTAGCCCCGGAAGAGGTCCTTGTAGCCCGGCGTGCCGTCGTCATTGGTTGTGAGCGTCCAGACCTCGATCGCCTTAAGGGAGTAGCTGGGATAGGTCAAAACTACCTCGGAGACGCCGTCGCCGTCAAAGTCGACGAAATCGCCGTACATGACGTCGGTCGCCTCGCCACAGAGAATGCGGATGAGCTTCACATAGGGGCTGTAATCCACCTCGTCCGCGTCCGCCGCGAGCGCGGCGGAGGGCAGCAGCGCGAGCACCATCAGCACGGCGAGCGCGATGCTCAGAATGCGTTTTTTCATTTTGCTTCCTCCTTATTGATTATGCGAGATCACGGTACAGGAACGTGACGATCTGGCCGCGGGTGCAGGTCAGATCCGGGGAGAACATGCCATCTCCGGTGCCGTTCGTGATCTCGTTTTTCACTGCCCAGAGCACCGCGTCGGTGTAATATTCACCGGCGGGGACGTCGCGGAACGGATTGCTCGTTCCGGCGGCGGGCTTTTCATGCGCGCGCCAGAGGAACGTGACCACGTGCGCGCGGGTGCAGGCGACGTCAGGGCCGAAATGCGTCTCGTCCATGCCGTTCGTGATGCCCTGCTCGACCGCCCAGAGGACGGGCTTATAAAAGTAATCGCTCTCATGCACGTCCGTGAAGGGATTGTCCGCGCGCTCCGGCTCGGGAGAACCGGCGGCACGCCAGAGGAACGTGACGACCTGTCCGCGCGTGCAGGGTGCTTCGGGCGAGAAGGTCAGGCGCGTGGTGCCGTTGGTGATGTATTCCTCCACCGCCCAGAAGACGGGCTCGGCATAGTACTGCGCCGCGGGGACGTCCATGAAGCCGCCCTTCGCCGCCGCGAGCAGCTGCTCGCAGGGCACGCAGCCCTCCGTCTCCACGTCCGGCGCGATGAGCATCAGGGTCTGATGGGTATTGTCATAGCGCTCGAACCACGCCCAGTATTCGTCGTCGCTGACGGCGTTGCCGTTGACGGTGCAATGGCTCTCATCGGGGAAATAGCTGTAGCTCCCGTCCTCGGCGAAGGCGGTCTGCAGCCGCTCCGCCACGATCGCGCCGGTGCGCTCCACCCTGCCGTCGCGCATCTCATAGATATCGTCCGTGATGTGGGAATAGTAGTAATACGTGCCGTCCTCGGTCTCGAAGCCCGGGGCGCCGCCGCCCTCGCGGTGCATCATCAGGGCGAGGCTGCCGTCCGGCGCCTGCGTGAGGAGGGTGTATTCGTCCTTCTCGAAAATGGAGTACTGCTCGCGGAGGAGGTGCTTCACCTCGCCGTCCTTCTGCGTATAGATATCGAAGAAGTGGCCCTGAATGCCGCACTCGCGCTGGATGATCAGCTCGAGCGTACCGTCGCGGTCGAGGTCGACGAAGGTGCCGTAGACGATGTTCTTCGTGTCGTCCAGCACCTCCTGAAGCTTATCGGCATAGCACTCGACGCCGTTCGGCTCGGGCACATAGATGTAGCCGCGCTTTGCGATCGTGAGCAGGCGCTCGACGCGCTCGCCTTCCCCGGGATCGTCCGGCGTGAGGGTCAGGAAGGCCGGGTTTCTCGTTTCAAAGTTGTAGAGCCGGCTGTAATAGTTCTGAGCGGAGACCTCGAGCTCATCGATCCAGTACTGGCTCTCCTCCTCGGTATAGTAGATCGATCCGTCCGACGCGGGATAGGTCTGCAGCACCTCCGCCACAGCCTCGGACTGTAGGCGGAGTTCAGATCCGTCCACGACGAAGAGGCGGTTGCGCCGCGAGGAATGGCAGAGCGCCTGATCATAATCGTCCTTCCGCCCGGCGTCGATGTAATTCAGCTCGCTCAGCTGCAGGAACACCTCGCCCCGCTCGCCGTGGTGGAGCGAGAGCTTTTCATTGCCGAGGGAAAAGCTTTCATGCAGCAGGCGCACCGCTTTTCCGCCGGAGATCGTGTAGACCTCGGCGGCGTAGGAAGCCTGCTCCGGCACGAGGAGGATGAGCTCCGGGGTGCCGTCGCCGTCGAGATCTTCATACGCGCCGCAGACGTCCGCTCCGAGGGGCTCCAGCACCTCGGCATAGGGCTTCAGATCCGCCGCCGCCATTGCCCCGAAGGGCAGCAGCGCGAAGACAAGCAGCAGCGCAAGCGTGATGCTCAGAATGCGTTTTTTCATAGGGCTTCTCCTTCCTTATTCCGCGAGATCGCGGTACAGGAACGTGACGATCTGACCGCGGATGCAGGGGCTGTCGGGCCCGAAGTGCGTCTCGTCCATGCCGTTGGTGATGTTCTTCGACACCGCCCAGAGCACCGCGTCGGTGTAATATTCATCGGCGGGGACGTCCGAGAACGGATTTTTCGTCTCGGCGGCGGGCTTATTATGGGATCTCCAGAGGAACGTGACGACGTGCGCGCGGGT
>CAMJHX010000117.1 GCA_946405655.1 uncultured Clostridia bacterium | reverse complement strand
GAATCGCGAGCAGCAAAAACGGCGCCCACAGCCCGCGGATATCCTCGAGCTCAATCGAGGCGATGCCCGCCACGATCATGATATCAAAGAAGAAGCCGGAGATGCGGTTGAGCAGGTAGTTGTTCTGATACTGCCGCCGGATCAGCCCGGCCTTCCTGCCCTTTTCGAGCAGGACGCGCACGCCGATGGCGAGCGCCGAGCCGATGATGAAGTTAAAGCCCCAGATGAGCGTGTTCACCGTGCCGGCAAGCCCCGGCGCCGCGGCGGCGAGACCGCCCGTGATGCCCTTGGAGACGAGATACGTCACGAGATAGATCAGCGCCACCATCGCAATCTGCACGGAGAGCTTGTCGATCGAGTCCGAGACCGGGATCTCGTTCTTGTCCTGGAAGAAGTCGACCGTGGGCTCGGCGTCCGCGCCGTCGCGTTTCGAGCGGATTTTGCCGCGCCGCGTGAGAATGTTCAGGATGATGACGCCCACGATGCAGGCCACGAGATAGCCCGCCGCCGCGATCGAGAGGCCGAAGCTGCGCCCGCCGGCAAAGCCGAGCGACTCGTAGCTCGAGCCGATGTTGTTCGCCTGTCCGGGGCCCTGTCCGTAGCCCATCGGGAGGAGCAGACCCGCCGCCTTGAACAGGCGCGGCATGAAGGTGTAGCCGAGGAAGATCGTGATGATCAGCCCCGTCACGCCCTGCACCAGATAGGTGCTCACGATCACGGCGCCGCTTTTGAGCCCCGTGAGATCGCCGCCCGCCGCCTTCTCCGGCGGGACGCGCAGGCTCATCGCGATGAAGCCGAGGGCGATGCCGTGGTAGACGAGCATCTCCATCATGGTGTTGTCGATGTGGACGAGCCCGGTGTATTTCAGGATCAGCAGCAGGAAGCCCGCCAGCACCGCCACGGGCATCAGGCTCCGGCGCACGAAGCCGAGCTTCTGCCGCAGCAGCTGCGCGAGCAGGATCACGCCCGCGATCAGGCCAAGCTGGATGATGATGTTCCAGAGCGCGAGATTCTCAGCGGAATAGTTCATTTGATACCCTCCCTGCTGTGGCGCCAGAGCGCCAGATATTTGCGCAGATTCACGTCGTGCTGCGCGCGGATCTGCCAGTATTCGCCGTTCACGTTCAGAAGCAGCAGATGGCTGAGCACCATCGCCATGTTGTCAATGTCCTTCAGCGGGAATGTGCGCAGCCCGCAGACAATCCGGTCGGGATACTGCGTCAGCCTGCCGCCTCCCATCGGGCGGTCGGTGTGATCGGGCAGCACGCGTGTGAGCACGAAATCGTCGTCAGAGAAGAGCACGTCTCCGTCCTCGTGGACGAAATCGTCCTCGCACAGCGTCACGCGCTGCCAGTCCTCCCAGTCGGCGATCGTCGGAAACGGCGTCGGCGGGTCGAACGTGCCGTATTCGGTGTATCGCCAGCGCTTCCCGCAGGTGCAGGAGAGCGTGTCGCCCCGGCTGGAGAGCCCGTTCGTCCGCTTGCAGGCGGGGCAGAGGTAGATCGCCCGCTCCAGCCCCTCGGCGATGTTCTTCCCGCGGTAGCGCACCGGGCGAATACTCTGCCGAGCCCACGCATCCTCGGAGATGTCGCGCTCGATCGCCGCGGTGACCTCCTTCGCAGTCATGGTCTTCAGCTGCTCGGGGGAGTAGACGTTCACGACGCCGCCGCGCACCGCGCCGCGCCGGATGCCGTGGCCCCAGCGGGGGAGACTCAGGTAAGCGCCCTCGAGCCGGTAGGTGATGAGCGATGCGCCGGAGCTTTTCGCAAGCTTTCCCGTCGCCGGGAAGATCGGCGCGGTGCGCCCGTCCCAGCTCTGCTCGCCCTCGGCGAAGAGCCCGACGGACTGCCCGTCCTTGAGCCGGCGCAGGCAGACCTTCACGGTCTCAAATCCGGAGGACGCCTTGCGCCGCGGGATCGGCGCCACGAGGTATTCCAGCGCCTTCGACACCAGCCCCATGCGGAACAGATGCTCGCTCGCCACGTAGTAGAGCTGCTTGTGCTTCAGGCTCATGGCCACGAGCAGCGGGTCCCACGCGCTCACATGGTTCGAGACCAGCAGACACGGCCCGTCCACGCGCACCTCGTCGTGCGTGATGTTGAATTTATGATTCACCAGCAGGTGAATCGGTCCGTACAGCATCCGCCAGACCAGTTCATGCCGCTGCTGCTCCGTCATAAGGCGTCACCTCCCGATTGATTAAGATATCTTAACTATATCATGCGCGCGGCACAGACGCAAGAAAAGAGTTTCTTCTTCTTTGGCGGCAAAAAAAGAGTGTCATCCTGAGCGGAGCGCGTCAGCGCGCAGTCGAAGGATCTTGGCTTGGCGGTGAAACAGAACACCTGCGTCTATTGTACTGCTTTGCCAAGATCCTTCGACTCCGCTTCGCTTCGCTCAGGATGACATGAAAGAATTACTGCCCGCACTCCCGGATGCACGCGAGAAACGTGTCCCCATACAGCGCGGCCTTCTTCGCGCCGACGCCGGAGACGGTGAGAAATTCCTCCATCGTCGTCGGCCGCACCTCGCACATGCTGCGCAGCGTCGCGTCGGAAAAGACCATGTAGGGCTTGAGGTTCCGCTCTCTCGCGACCGCGAGCCGCAGCTGGCGCAGCGCCTCGAACAGCGCGGGGACCTCCACGTCCTCGTTTCGCTTCGCGCGCAGCGCTTTTTTCGTGATCTTTACGGTTTCCGCATCGTCCTCGCGCGGCAGACCGAGACAGTTGGAGCAGTGCCCGCAGGGATCATAGCGCTTTTCGCCGAAATAGCGCAGCAGATGGTTTCTCAGACAGCCGTAATCGAGCGCGTAGGAGCGCATCTGATTCAGGCGGATGCCGTCGAGCCGGCGCACCTGGTCCTGCTCGTCCGCGGTCAGATTCGGGTTCGGCTCGGAGTGCTCGATCAGGTAGCGCTGCGTCATCACGTCGGCGGGGGAGTAGAGCAGGATGCAGTCGGCCTCCTCGCCGTCGCGCCCCGCGCGGCCCGCCTCCTGATAATAGGCCTCCACGCTCGCAGGCATATTGTAGTGGATCACGAACGAGACGTTCGATTTGTCGATCCCCATGCCGAAGGCGTTCGTCGCCGCCATGATCTGCACGCGGTCGTGCAGAAAATCCTCCTGCGCCTGTGTCCGCTCCGCCTTTTCCATCCCGGCGTGGTACATGCCGGCGGCGTAGCCCTCCTCGCGCAGCAGCTGGCACACGGATTCGACCTTCTTTCGCGTCGCGCAGTAGACGATGCCGGACTGGTTCGGGTGCTTTTCGATCTCCTGCAGCAGCGCGCGGTTTTTGCTCTTCGGCCGGCGCACGGCGAAATAGAGGTTCGGGCGGTCAAAGCCCGTCGCCGCCGTGACGGGGCTGCGCAGACCCAGCGCCGCGATGATGTCGTTTTTCACCTGTGCTGTGGCGGTGGCGGTGTAGGCGCCCAGCACGGGTCTTGTCGGCAGCGCCGCGAGAAACTCCGGGATGCGCAGATAGTCCGGGCGGAAATCCTGCCCCCACTGGGAGATGCAGTGCGCCTCGTCCACCGCTACGAAGGTGATCGGGAGCTTCGCGCACAATTCCTGAAACCCCGGCAGCGCCAGACGCTCCGGGGCGACGTATACGAACTTGTAGCGCCCGGCATCGAGTCGGCGCAGCGCCTCGCGAAACTGGGCGGGGGAGAGCGAGCTGTTGAGATAGGCGGCCGGTACGCCCGCCTGCACCAGCGCCATCACCTGATCCTGCATCAGGGAGATGAGCGGCGAGATGACGAGCGTGATGCCCTCCAGCATCAGCGCGGGGATCTGATAGCACAGGCTCTTGCCCGCGCCCGTCGGCATCACGCCGAGGGCGTCCCTTCCTGAGAGCACGGCGTCGATCAGCGCCTCCTGCCCGGGGCGAAACGCGTCATATCCGAAATAGCGGGCTAATACTTCCTTCTTCTCCATCGTTCCGCCTCAGTGCTTCAGATCGCGCAGCATCAGCTCCGCCACGCCCTGCACGCGCAGCTCCGAGGGGTAGATGTCCTCGAAGGCGGGGTTCTCCGGGTGGAGATAATAGCGCTCGCCGTCGTGCTTCAGGCGCTTGAGCGTCGTCTGCCCCTCGTCGTCCACGGCGACGACGATCTGCCCCACGGCGGCGGTCGGCGTCTTGCGGATGACGACGAGGTCGCCGTCATAGATGCCTGCGCGGATCATGGACTCGCCGTAGACGCGCAGGGCGAAATATTCACTGCTGCCGAGGAGACTCAGCGGCACCTCCACGAAGCCCTCGCGCACCTCCTCCGCCGCCGTGAGCGTGCCAGCGGCGACGCGACCGATGATCGGGAGCGCGACGAGCTGCGCCGCGGTCCGAGAGCGGATGTGCTCCGTCACGATGCCGCCGCGCCCGTCGTACTGCAGGCGGCCCTGCGCGTCCATTTCGCGCAGATAGCTCGAGGCCGTCTGCCGCGAAAGCCCGGTGCCGGTCTCGATCTCGCGCATGGACGGCGTGCGCAGATGCTGATCGAAAAAATCGTCCACAAAGTGGATGATCCGCTCCATGGTCTCCGGATTTTTGGTTCTCATAAGCGTCCTCCCTTGTTCTATCGATGACACTTGTCACTATAATGATAGCGGAAACGCTGACGAATGTCAATAGAAAACACGCTCTTTTCAGCGGTCGGAACTTGTGGTATAATCATTCCGTACACATGAATTCGAAGGAAAGGAGGACCACTCTGATGATGACTGTTGACGAAATCCGCGCTCTGGGTCTGAGCGAGGAGGCGATCCAGGAGCTCACCGGCGGCGCTGACAAGATCGAGCTCGTGCGCGACGGCATGCCCTGCCCCCTCTGCGGCCTGACGGAGACGATCTGGTTCGCCCCCGCCACGGGCAAGCACGTCTGCATGGACTGCCACTATGT
>CAMJHX010000116.1 GCA_946405655.1 uncultured Clostridia bacterium | reverse complement strand
GCCACGCCTGCAGCTATCCGCTGAGCGAGGATTATCATCTGCCGCACGGCGAGGCCTGCGCCTTCACGCTCGCAAGCTTCGTGGAGATCAACGCCGACGAGCGCCTCGAGCTGCTCTGCCGCCGCGCGGGTCTGAAGGACACGAAGGAGCTCGCCGAGCGCATCCGCGCCTTGCAGTCGATGGCGGGGCTGCGCTCCAGACTGTCCGACCTCGGCGAGGTGGACATGGACAAGCTCGTGCGCGACTGCGCGGCGCATCCGCTGATGGGAAACAACCCCGTCCCAATGGACGAGGAGAAGCTCCGCGCCATGTTTGAGGCGCTGCGATGAAGGCCCTGCGCAATCCCCTCATGATTCTGGGGATGATCGTGTCGTGGTCGGTGTTTTACGCGATCAGCAAGGTGCTCGTGGACGCGACGGGCTCCGCCGTCGCCGCGGGCGCGGCGCTGCGGCTCTTCGCGCTCGTGTTTCTCACGGCGCAGCTGGTTTTCGATAAGGAAGTGCGCCTGCTGTTTCATCAGGGGCGCACGGCGTGGGTGCTGCTCTTGATCGGCGTGTTCGGCTTTCTGCTGGATCTCTTTGCCAATCTCGGCTACGCCGGAGGGTCTTTAAGCACCGGCACGGCGCTTCTGAAGACCGACGTGCTGATGGTCGATCTCGTGACGGTGGCGCTCTGCCACAAAAAGCTCTATGCCACGGACTGGCTCGGCACGGGCGTGATGCTGCTCGGCGTGCTCTTCGTCCTCGGCGTGGACTTTCGCGGGATGGAGATCCATCTGACCGATCTGTTTTTCCTGCTGAGCGCCGCGTGCGTCACGGCGAACGCCTTTCTCATCAAGAGCGCGCAGACGCACCCGCAGACGGACTCCGACATGATCTCCTATTACAACAACTTCGTCGTGCTGCTGCTCTTTTCCCTCTCCTGCGGCGTGACCGGCGCGCTGACGCCGGAGCGTCTCGCGGTGCTGGCGAAGCTCTGGCCGCTCGCCGTGCTCGGCGGACTCGCGCAGACGGGCATCTACTTTTTCTATTACCGCAACCTCAAGCACTTTGAGGTCTGGCAGGTGAAGCTCTATCTGCTGCTCATGCCGATCCTCAGCTGCTTCATCGGCGTCGCCTTCCTCGGCGAGGCCTTGACGAGCAGTAAAATTTTGGGTATCCTGATTGTACTGGCAGGCGCAGCGCTGATTCTGCTGCGCAGCAAAATTCATCACGAAGTCAATTAGGAATGACGAATGAGGAATTAGGAATTGACAGTCGGTTGCTGCGCAGCAATCATTTTGTCATCCTGAGCTTGTCGAAGGATCTTGGCAGCGCAGCGAAAAAGAACATCCAGCGTCTGTTTTGCTACCATGCCAAGATTCTTCGACTCCGCACTCCGTGCTCCGCTCAGAATGACAATCTCGGGCAACTCCTAACTCCTAATTCCTAATTCCTAACTCCTAACTCTCTCCAAAGGAGGTTCCCATCATGACGCTCTCCGGCGACAATCTGATGCGCGTGAAACGGTCGAACCGCAGCGCGCTGCTGTATGCCCTGCACCAGAACGGGGCGATGAGCCGCAAGCGTCTGTCGCAGACGATGGGACTGACGCCCGCGGCGATCACGAAGATCACGGCGGACATGCTCAGCGAGGGTCTGATCCGCGAGAGCGGCGCGCTCCCGACCGCGAGCGCGGGGCGCCGGGAGATCCTTTTGGAGATCCACCCCGACAGCCGCTGCGCGCTCGGCGTGCTCATCAACCTGCGCAAGGCGACCCTCTCCGCCGTCCGGATGAACGGGACGAGCGTCTTCCTCGAGGAGCTCGCGATCCCGGCGCAGGCGGACGCGGACAAGACGACGGAGCTGCTCTGCGCGCGTCTCATGGCGCTCACGGAGGAGCATGAGCTCCCGCCCGAGCAGATCCTCGGCGTCGGCGTCGCGGTGCGCGGCATTCTCACGCCGGACTGCCGCAGCGTGGCCGACAGCTTCGGCGCGCTCGCGCAGAAGGACTATCCCCTCTGCGACCGGATCGAGGCGCTCACGGGGTATCACGCGGTGCTGGAGAACAACGTGCGCGCGCTCTTTGCCGCGCAGCGCTTTTTCGACCGCGAGGGCAGCGACGGGCCGCAGTTTTTCCTGCGGTGCGAATACGGCATCGGCGCAGCCATGACGATCGACGGGCAGATCCAGCACGGCTCGACGCAGCAGTGCGCCGAGATCGGGCACATCCCGGTCATCCGTCGGGGCGGCAAGCTCTGCTCCTGCGGCAAGACGGGCTGTCTTGAGACCGTGGCCTCCCCCGCCGCGATCGCAGAGGCGGCGGCGGACGCGCTCTCCGAGCGGGATACGCCGATCCTCTGGCGCGCGCACCGCGCCGCGCCGGATAAGCCCATGGACGTCGAGGACGTGCTCACCGCCGCCGCAGGCGGCGACGCGGGCGCGGGCAGGATCGTGGACGAGGCGGTGATCGCCCTCGCCGGCGCGCTCAAGAGCGTCGTGTATCTGCTCGACCCGAACCGCATCGTCCTTTACGGGCGCATGTTCGACCACCCCTATTTCCTCTCCCGTCTCCTCGGCGAGATGCAGGAGGGCATGGACGGCAGCCACGCCGTCGCACTGGAAAAAAGCCGATATAACCGGACGCTGGACCGCTCGGCAGCGGCGCTGCTCGCCGTGCGGGACTGCTTTGACCGCGGAGGAATGTAACACATATGCTGGACGCACTGAAAAAAGCCAACCCCCACATCCCGCTCTATGCCGTGACGGACGCGGCCTTCGCCCCCTACGGGCGCGTGCTCGCGGGCGAGACGGACGCGCTCTGTGACGCGCTGCGCGAAACCGCCATCCCCGCCGAGGGCAACTGCTACGTCGCCTCGCACCCGGCGCTCGAGACCGTGGATGTGATCTCCGCCTGGCAGCACGCCGTCTACGGCGACATGGCAGTGCAGGCGGGCTACTGCAACGGCAGCGGCGATACGCTCAACGCCATGGAATACCACAAGGGCAGCGAGGTGAACTGTTCCGACACGGGGCTCGTGCTCCTGCTCGCGCTGCCGGAGGATCTGAAGGACGGCAGGCTGAAGAGCGCGGACGTGAAGGGCTTCTATCTCCCGCCGCGCGTGGCAGTGGAGATCCACCCGCGCGTGCTGCACTTCGCGCCGTGCCGTATATCGAAAGACGGCTTTCGCTGTCTCGTCGTCCTGCCCGCCGGGACGAACGCCCCGCTCGATCATATCGACACAACCGCCCCCGGCGAGGAGGCGCTGCTCTGGATGACGAACAAATGGATGACCTGCCACCCCGACTCCCCGCAGGCGCAAAAGGGCGCCTTTGTCGGCATCGAGGGGGAGAATCTCAAGGTCCATCTCCCGTAAACAGCAAAACAGCCGAACCCGATCGGGTTCGGCTGTTTTTTCAGATAAAGGCATAAAAAATCGCCGCCTCTTGGCGACGTCATCTATATCAATTTCCGCGCGGCGGTGGGGACTCGTCCGTTTTTCCAGTGCATCGGAGGAGATAGAGGTAGATAGGTAGGGTGAAAACAAAGGAGAAAGCAGATGCACTGGCCCGATCCGCCGCTGCGGAACTTGGTTGCAGTTTAGTCTCTTTTTTCGCTTCCGTCAATCGGCGTTTTCAACAAATTAAATCAAATTTCGGTTTTTTCGTAAATATTGATTCAATTTCGCGGCAAAATCGTCCGATTTCTGGCAATTTTCCGTGAAATCAGATTCAAAAGTCAAGGTTGCATTCCCTGCCGTTTTCCATTACAATAGAACCGCCCGGTTCCGCGAGGCGTTTTCTGCGGAGAGCGGGCGGATTTTTCGTCAAAACAACCCGAGCTTTTCGGGCATTTCGGGAGGATTTTATCATGACCGTATTGGTAACCGGCGGCATGGGCTACATCGGCAGCCACACCTGCGTGGAGCTCTTAAAGCAGGGCATGGAAGTCGTCATCGTGGACAATCTCGTGAACTCCAGCGCCGAGGCCGGACGCCGCGTGGAGCAGATCACGGACAAGAACGTGACGTTTTACCAGATCGACGTGCGCGACCGCGAGCGTCTGGACGAGGTGTTCCGCCGCCATCAGATCGACTGCGTGATCCACTTCGCCGGGCTTAAGGCCGTGGGCGAGAGCGTGCGCATGCCGCTCGAATATTACGACAACAACCTCAACTCCACCATCGTCCTCGTGCAGACGATGCGCAAGCACAACGTGAAGAAGATCATCTTCTCCTCCTCCGCGACGGTCTACTCCGGCGACAATCCGATGCCGCTCTATGAGACGAGCCGCACCGGAAACTGCACGAACCCCTACGGCTGGACAAAGTACGTCTGCGAGCAGGTGCTGCGCGACTGCGTCGTGGCGGACCCGAGCTGGTCGGTCGTGCTGCTGCGCTACTTCAACCCCGTCGGCGCGCACGAGAGCGGTCTGATCGGCGAGGATCCCCGCGGCATTCCGAACAACCTCATGCCCTTCATCTCGCAGACCGCCATCGGCCGCCGCGAGAAGCTGAGCATCTTCGGCAACGACTATGACACGCCGGACGGCACCTGCATCCGCGACTACATCCACGTCGTCGACCTCGCGCGCGGCCACGTCGCCGCGATCGCCTACATGGATCAGCACGCGGGCGAGAGCGTCTTCAACCTCGGCACCGGCAGGGGCGTGAGCGTGCTCGAGATGGTGCGCGCCTTCGAGAAGGCAAACCACCTCGTCGTGCCGTTCGAGTTCGCCGCCCGCCGCGCGGGCGACCTGCCCGTCTGCTACGCCTGCCCGGACAAGAGCGCCGAGCTCCTGCTCTGGAGAGCGCAGTTCGACATCGTGGACATGTGCCGCGACACGTGGAACTGGCAGAGCAAAAACCCGATGGGCTATAATCAGTAACCGAGCGAACGAACGCCGGAGATCCGAT